>DATFDN010000001.1:0-4746 GCA_035252035.1 Acetobacteraceae bacterium
CGGCATCGGCCTCGGCGCCCTCCGGGCGCAGCACGCCCGGCAAAGCTAGCAGCGCCTCGGCGCGCGGTGGCGGACAACCGGGAATGCGGGCACAGAGATCGAGCGCGAACGCCATGGCCTGTTCGAGCGCCGCCGCATCCACGCTCAGGCGCCGCGTCTCCTCGCGGCGCAGCGTCAGGCTGGCGGTGACATTGCCGCGCTTCAGCACCCGCCCCGCCGCGTCGCGCAGCGACGCCTCCAGCCCGTCGAAGCCGGGCGGCAGCCGGAAGCGCAGATCGAGCCCCCGCCCGTTCACGCTGCGCAACTCCCAGGCCCAGGAGCTGGCAGAGGTCGCACCCTCGGCGCGCGCGAAGCCGGTCATGGAGGCGGCGGGCATGGCGCGGGCTTCTAGCAGCGCCGATGCGGCGTGTCAGGCCCGATGCAGCACCGGCTCGCCGATCGCGTAGCGCCGCAGCACCTCCATGTCCGGGTCGCGCCCCAAGCCTGGCCCCCGCGGCACGCGCGCGAGCCCCTGCTCGGGGCGCACCCACTCGCCGAGCGGGCTCGCCTCCAGATCGACGAAGATGTGCTCGAACGGCGCCTCGGGCGCCACCGTCGCGTTGACGTGCAGCGAGGCGAGGTAGCCCGGCCCGAAATAGGCGTTGTGCGGCACCAGCCGCACGCCGAAGGCGCGCGCCAGGACGGCGATCTCCAGCATCGCAGACGGGCCGCCGATCTTGGTCACGCTGGGCTGGGCAATATCAAGCGCACCGGCTTCGAACAGGGCGCGGAAGGCGAACAGGCCGGCCGCGTTCTCCCCCGCCGCGATCGGCACGCCCTCGGCCCGCACCTGGGCGAGGCCCGCGTAATCCTCCGGAGGCCACACCGGCTCCTCCAGCCAGGTCAGATCCAGATCGCGCAGCGCGCGGGCCATCGCGCGCGCCTCGGCCACGCTCCAGGGGCAGTTGGTGTCCACCATCAGGCGCGGCGCGGCGCCGATCGCCTGCCTTGCCGCGCGGATGGGTTCCAGCGCGATCTCGTGCAGCTTAATGTCGCGATGCCCGCGCGAAAGCGCCCGCTCGCAGGCCGCCGCGACGAGATCGGGAGCGCCGTAGCGCAGCAGGCTGGCATAGGCGCGCAGCGTTTCGACCGGCGCCCCGCCCCACAGCCGCCACAGCGGCAGCCGCGCCGCCTTCCCGGCGATGTCCCACAGCGCGATGTCGAGCGCCGACGCCGCATAGACATGCGGGCCGTTGCCGCCGAACAGGTGGAAGCTCTGCGCCGTACGCCGCCGCAGCCCCGCGATGTCGCGCGCGTCCTGGCCCAGCACGGCGGGCGCGAGCTGGGTGTCGATCACCGCGCGGGTCGCTGGCACGCAGGCATGGCCGAACCCCTCGCCCCAGCCCTCCAGCCCATCCTCGGTGGCCACGCGCAGCCAGAGCGTGGCCATGGTCTGCCAGCCCATGCCGCCGAACGCGACCGGCTTGGCGCCCATGTCGAAGGGCGTGTGCGTCACCCAGGTCTCGACAGCGATGATCCGTGCCATGTTCCTCTCCCTCGCATTGAGTTGAATAGCGCCGTTCGGCCCGTATGATGCGCCAGATTATCGAGGAGGCGTTCGTGCGGAACCTGTCGCGACTGATCTTGGCCGGGGCCGTCGCGTTCGGCCTGGCCGCTCCGGCACGCGCCGCCGATCACGTGGGCATCGGCTTCATCACCACCCTCAGCGGTCCCTCGGGGGTGATCGGCAAGCACATGAAGGACGCCGCCGACTTGGCGATGGACATGCTGGGCGGCAAGATCGGCGGCCTGCCGGCGACGGTCACGTACGGCGACGACCAGTTCCGCCCCGAGATCGGGCGCCAGCTCGTGGAGGAGATGGTCAAGCGCGACAAGGTGACGTTCGTCACCGGCTTCATCTGGACCAACGTGCTGCTGGCCGCCTACCAGCCGGCGATCCGCGCCGGGGCCATCGTAATCGGCGCCAACGCCGGCCCGCACGAACTGGCCGGGCCGCAATGCGCGCCCGCCTTCTTCTCGGCCTCTTGGCAGAACGACGAGACGCCCGAGACGATGGGCAAGTTCATGAACGACCAGGGCATGAACGATGTCTACCTGATCGCGCCTGACTATGCTGCCGGCAAGGACATGGTCGCCGGTTTCAAGCGGTACTTCAAGGGACGCGTCGCCGCGGAGCTGTACACCAAGCCGGGCCAGGCCGACTATCAGGTGGAGATCAGCCAGATCCGCGCCGCCCACCCCAAGGCGCTGTTCGTGTTCCTGCCGGGGGGAATGGGCATCCAGTTTGTCAAGCAGTACGCGCAGTCCGGGCTGCGCGAGGCGATCCCGCTCTATTCCGCCTTCACCGTGGACGAGACCACCCTGCCCGCACTGGGCGACGCGGCGGCGGGCAATTACGAGGCCGGGTTCTGGGCGCCCGATCTCGACACGCCCCGCAACAAGGAATTCGTCGCCGCCTTTCGCAAGAAGTACGGCTACACCCCGTCCTTCTACGCCGCGCAGTCCTTCGATGCGATGTTCCTGATCGACGACGCGGTGCGCGCCGTCCACGGCGACCTGTCCGACAAGAAGGGCATGGCCGCGCGCATCGAGAAGGCGGCGTTCCCCAGCGTGCGCGGGCACTTCACCTACAACACCAACCACTTCCCGATCGAGGATTTCTACCTCCTGCGCATCACGCGCGATGCCGACGGCCAGTTCGCGCGCACGATCGATCGCCGCGTGTTCACGGACCACAAGGACGCGTACGCGGAGGAATGCCACATGAAGGCGCTGCGGTGATGGGACTCAACTCCCTCTCCGTACGACTCCCCCTCCCCTCGCGGGAGGGGACCGGGGGGAGGGATCGCTAGAAGTGCAAGCCTCCCTCCTCCTCGAACAGCTCCTGAACGGCTTCCAGTTCGGGATGACGCTGTTCCTGATGGCGGCTGGGCTGACCTTGATCTTCGGGATCATGAACCTGATCAACCTGGCGCACGGCTCGATCTACATGGTCGGCGCCTACGCCGCCGCCTGGAGCTTCAACGCCTGGCACTCCGTCCTCGCCGCGCTCGCCTTCGCGCTGGCCGCTTCCGTGGCCCTTGGCATTGCGCTGGAACTCGCCGTGTTCCGCGCGCTCTACGACCGCGACCATCTGGACCAGGTGCTGGCGACCTACGGGCTGATCCTGTTCTTCAACGAGATGGTGCGCATGATCTGGGGCGCGACCGCGCTCTATGCCAAGGTGCCGAACTTCGTTGCCGGCCAAGTCGAGCTGCTGCCCGGCGTGCCTTATCCGGTTTACCGGCTTGTGGTGATCGGCGTCGGCCTCGCCGTGGCGCTCGGGCTCTATCTGCTGATCGGGGCTACCCGCATCGGCGCGCTGATCCGGGCTGGCGCTTCCAACCGCACCATGGTTGGCGCGCTCGGGGTCAATATCAGCTTGCTCTATACCTTGATCTTCGGCCTCGGCGCTGGGCTCGCCGCGCTGTCCGGGGCGATGGCGGGGCCGATCTTCACCGTCGAATCCGGCATGGGCGACGACTTCCTGATCCTGTCCTTCGTGGTCATCGTGATCGGCGGCATCGGCTCGATTCGCGGCAGCTTCGTCGCCGCCATGCTGGTGGGCATCGCCGATGCCATCGGCCGCGCCTTCCTGCGTCCGGCGCTGGCGCTGGCCTTCTCGAAGAGCGCGGCCGACAGCGCCGGACCGGCGCTCGCCTCCATGCTGATCTACGCGCTGATGGTGGGCGTGTTGTTCTTCCGCCCGCGCGGTCTCTTTCCGCCGCGCACCCGATGATGACCCTCCGCACGATCGCTTCTCTTGCGACGCTCGCCGCGCTGGCGGTGCTGCCGCAAGCGGCGAGCGCGCTCGACCAGGGTTTCTATATCGACCTGTTCACCCGCATCCTGATATTCGCCATAGCCGCGCTCAGCCTCGACCTGATCCTCGGTTATGGCGGGCTGGTGAGCTTCGGCCACGCGGCGTACCTTGGCATCGGCGCCTACGCCGTCGGCATCTCCATCGCCCTCGGCCTCACGAACGGCTTTGCCCATCTCGGCCTGGCGATCGGCGGCTCGGCCGTGGCGGCGGCGCTGATCGGGCTGATGTCGCTGCGCAGCGCGGGCACTACCTTCATCATGCTTACCCTGGCCTTCGCGCAGATGATCTACTTCCTCTGCGAGAGCCTGAACGAGTTCGGCGGCGACAACGGCCTGAACATCCCCACGCACAGCGATTTTGGCAGCCTGGTCGATCTCGATGACCCGGTGACGCTTTACTACGTCGCCCTCGGCGTGCTCGCCGGCGCGTTGCTGCTGGGCAGCCGGCTGGTGGAGTCGCGCTTCGGCATGGTGCTGCGCGCCGCGAAATCGAACGAGCGGCGCATGGCCGCTCTGGGCTTCCCGGTTTTCCGCTACCGGCTCGCCGCCTTCGTGATCTCGGGCGCACTCTGCGGCCTCGCCGGCGCGCTGCTCGCCAACCAGGCCCAGTTCCTCTCGCCCTCGATCATGCATTGGACCCGCTCGGGGGAGATTATGATGATGGTGATCCTAGGCGGGCGCGGCACCTTGATCGGTCCGGTGCTGGGCGCGTGCGCCTATATCGTCCTGGAGAGCGCGCTTTCGGGCCTGACGCAGCACTGGCAGGCCGTGCTCGGCCCGATCCTGGTCGCGATCGTCCTGCTCGCGCGCCCTGGTCTGCTGCGCGGCCTCGCCGCGCGGCTCCGGCGTGTCTCGGCGAAGGTGCCGGCGCGTGCCTGATCCGAT
>DATFDN010000002.1:0-24758 GCA_035252035.1 Acetobacteraceae bacterium
CTGTACCTCGACATGCCGGGCGTTGGGAATGAAACGCTCCAGGTAAAGCCCGCCGTCGCCGAACGCGGCGCGGGCTTCGGCGCTCGCCTCGGGAAACAAGCGCGCCAGCTCCGCCGCGTCGGGCGCGACGCGGATGCCGCGCCCGCCGCCGCCGGCCGCCGCTTTCAGCATGAGCGGAAAGCCGATGTCGCGCCCAAGCGCGGCGGCTTCGTCCGGATGCGTGACCCGCCCCTCACTGCCCGGCACGGTGGGAACGCCCGCCTCTGCGGCGGTGGCGCGGGCGGCGGCCTTGTCGCCCATGCGCCGGATCGTCTCGGGGCGGGGGCCGATGAACACGAGGCCCGCCCGCTCCACCATCTCGGCGAAGGCGGCGTCCTCGGAAAGGAAGCCGTAGCCGGGGTGGATCGCGTCGGCGCCGGACGCCTCGGCTGCGCGCAGGATCGCTTCGCGGTTCAGATAGGAGCGGGTGGCCTGGGGCGGCCCGATCTCCACGACGGCATTGGCAAGCCGGGCGGCCAGCATGTCGCGGTCCGCGGCGCTGGCCGCCTGCACCGTGGCGATGCCAAGCTCGCGCGCCGCGCGGACGATCCGCACCGCGATCTCGCCCCGGTTGGCGATAAGGATTTTGCGCAGGGCCATGCGTCAGGCGTCGTCAAGTTCATAGAGCGGCTGCCCGGCCATGACCGCGTCCTCGCCCGCGACCAGGAAGCGCACGAGCCGGCCCGGCGTCTCGGCGCTGACGGGAGTGAATGTCTTCATCACCTCGATCAGGCCAACCGTGTCCCCGGCGGCGATAGGGTCGCCCTCCGCCTTGAACGGGGGCTGATCGGGCGCGGGACGGCGATAGAACGTGCCTGGGAGCGGCGCGAGGACAGTCGTGATCGCCATACTTGGGTCTTTCCTCAAGCTGAGGCGGTGGGACGCGCGATCTGGATATGGTCGGCGGCGAGAGCGGCGCGCAGCGCGGTCGCGATGTCGAGCGCCCCTGGCGTGTCGGAGTGGAAGCAGACCGACTCGAACGCGATCTCGATCGTGTCGCCCTCCACCGTGTCCACCCGGCCGTCGCGGCAGGCGCGCACCACCTTGTCGGCAACGCGCGCCGGGTCCGGCCGGCCGACGCGGCGCGCAAAGACGATGGAGCCGGAGCGGTCGTAGTCGCGGTCGGCATAGAACTCCCGCACAACCGGGACGCCCGCGCGGCGGGCGGCAGCGCATGTCATCGAGACATCCATGCAATAGAGCAGCAGCGTCGGGCCGATCCGCTGGAGCACGTCCACCAGGGCGGCTGAGAAAGCCTCGTCGCGCGCGGCGTGCATGTAGAGCGCGCCATGCAGCTTGACGTGTTGCAGGTCGTGGCCGTAGCGGCGGGCGAAGGCGGCGAGCGCGCCGACCTGGTACAGCACGTCGTTCACCAGCTCATCGGGTGGGGCGGCGAGATGGCGGCGGCCGAACCCTTGCAGGTCGCGGAAACCGGGATGCGCGCCAAGGCCGATGCCGCGCGCGCCGGCTTCGCGCACGAGCCGGTCCATCAGGGTGGGATCGCCGGCATGGAAGCCCGTGGCGATGTTGGCCGAGCTGATCAAGGGCAGGAGCGCATCATCGCCGGCATCACCAATGCTCCAGGCGCCAAAGCCCTCGCCCATGTCGCAGTTCACGTCCACGATTGTGCGCGATGCCATGTTTCCCCCTTCGCCGGCTTGCCGCCGGACCGCACGCTACAGGCTGCGGGCTGCCCCGTCACGGCCGGGGGTCTCGCGGATGGCCGGGGCTGTTGACTGGCGCCAGGGGCACTGTAAGGTCTGTCTGCGAATACGTAACAAATCGGGGTCAGGAAATGTCCGAGAACGGTTCCGACATCGGGGCTGCGCCTGAATCTGCCGCGCCGCAGGCGCCTCGGCTCACGCGCCGCTCCTTGGTCCGCGGCACCGCCGCGTTGGGCGCGGCGTCGCTCGCCTGCCCGCGATACGTGTTTTCGCAAGCGGAGCGGAACCATCCACTTGCCGGCAAGTCAATCCATATGTCGATCCTGGGCGTCGCCGGCTGGCTGCCGAGCAGCCTCAGCGTTGATATGTCACCTGAGTTCGCGCGCTACGCCAAGGACAAGCACGGCTACGACGTCAGCTTCTCCTTCGCCGGCGCGCCGTTCGGCGCGCTGTTCCAGAAGGGCGCCACGTCGTTCGCGACGCGCAGCCAGGAATACAACATCATGATCAGCGACAGCCAGTGGCTCGGCGCGCTGGCCACGCCGCACTGGATCGTCAAGCTGAACGATATCATCGCCAAGAACCCGGAGCTGAACGTCCAGTGGTTCGCCCCGGTGACTCGCGCCGCCTATCAAGTCTATCCGGACGGCACCGACAACCTTTGGGGCTTTCCTCAGGTCGGCGACACAATCGGCATTTTCGTCCGCAAGGACATGCTGGAAGCGCCCGGCGAGGCGGAGGCGTTCCAGAAGCGCTACAACCAGAAGCTGCCGATGAGCTGGGAGGACTGGGAAGCGCTCGATTTCGAGCATTGGCGCAACGTGATCGAGTTCTTCAACCGGCCGGACAAGGGCTATCACGGCATCGCCATGCAGTACTCGCGCGAGTACGATGCGTGCAGTTGCCCGGTGATGTCGTTCATGCGCAGCAAGGGCGGCGACATCTGGAACCCGAAGACCGGGCAGGTGCAGGGCATCTACGACACGCCCGTGAACGCGCAGGCGCTTGAGCAGTACAAATCGATGCTGAAATACAACCCGCCCGGCGCGCTGAACTACTTCATCGCCGAGGTGGTGGACGCCTTCACCCAGGGCAAGGTCTTCGCCGCTTGGCAATGGGTGGCGACGGGCGCGACGATGATCCCCAAGGATCTCGCGGGCAAGGTGATGGTCGTCCCGCCGCCCGGCTTCCGGGACCAGAGCGGCAAGCTCAACCGCAACTACATTATCGGCGGCCAGCCCTGGGTCATCAACGCGTTCAACGATCGCGAGCACATGCAGGTCGCGATCGACTTCATGAAGTGGTGGTACCTGCCGGAGACCTCGCACGAATACCTCAAGCGCGGTGGAATGCCTTGCGACAAGGCGACGCTGACCGCCGCGGGCTTCGATGACCTCTACCCGTGGAACCGCACCTACAAGTACATGCTCCAGCGCAGCAGCGACTTCTGGCACGACCCGCGCTACTCCGAGATGCTGTCGGTCCAGCAGGAGGCGTTCACCGGGTACATGTCGGGGCAGGTCAAGGATCCGATGCACGCGCTTCAGTACATCGCCTGCAAGCAGCAGGGGATCCTTTATGATGAAGGAGTTGCGGAGAAGGCGGCATCTGGTTCCTGTGCTGGGATCGTCCTCTAAACCATGCCGTCCGACGCCCCTGCGATCGCCGCCGCGCCGCCGCGCCGACTCGGCGGGTTCGCCGCCTTTCTCGGCCGGCGCGAGACGCTGCCGCTGCTCCTCCTCACGCCGGTCCTCCTCTTCTTCATCGTCTGGAACGTCATCCCGACGCTTTGGCTGCTCGGGCTCGGCTTTTATCGTTTCTCGCTCACCAGCGGGCGCCCGCCTATCTTCTCCGGCCTCTACAACTACGTCAGCATCCTGAACGATGCAGGGGTGTGGTTCGATCTGAGCCGCACCTTCGTGTTCGTCTTCCTTGTCGTCGGGATCGAGACTGGGCTTGGCCTGCTGCTCGGCCTACTGTTCTGGAACAGCTATGACCTGCCGGGACGGCGGATCGCGCTCACCATGCTGTTCTCGCCCATGGTGGTCACGCCGGTGGCGAGCGGCACGTTCTGGCGTCTGATCTACGACCCGACATTCGGCGTGCTGAACAGCGCCATCCGCGCGTTCGGCTTCCAGCCCGTGAGCTTCCTCCAGGAGGCGAGCACGGCGTTTGGCGCCGTCCTCGCGGTGGATGTGTGGATGTGGACGCCGTTCATGGTGCTGATGACGCTCGCCGCGCTCGGCTCGGTGCCTAAGGCGGAGCTGGAGGCCGCCGAGGTGGACCGGCTGCCCTGGCACCAGCGCCTGCGGCTGGTCGTGCTGCACCACGGCAAGTTCATCCTGATGCTGGGCGTATTGCTGCGCACCATCGATGCTTTCAAGACGATGGACCTGATCTATGACATGACCTATGGCGGTCCCGGCTCGGCCACCGAGCTGGTCGCGATGACGCTCTATCGGCGCGCGTTCGAGGCGTTCAACATGGGCTGGTCCTCGGCGCTGGCGGTGATCCTACTGCTGATCTCGATTGCCTTCACCGCCACCTTCATTTTCGTACTGCACTCGCGCGAGCGCCGGGAGGCGGCGGCATGAGACGGCACCTCTATCATCTGGTCCTGTGGCTGGTGGCGCTGGTCTTCTTCGCGCCGATCCTGTGGATCGTGCTGTCCTCGTTCAAGACCGCCGACCAGATCCTGGCGGTGCCGCCGATCTTCTTCTTCCGCCCGACGCTTGCGAACTACGCCAATCTGTTCGCGCGCGCCGACTTCCTGCACGCATTCCTCAACAGCCTGATCCTCTCGGTCGCGGCGGTGGTGATCGCGGTCGCGGTCTCCTTCCTCGCCGCCTTCGCCTTCTCCCGATTCCGTCCGGCGGGGACCAACTTCCTGATGTTCCTGCTTCTCTCGATCCGCATGTTGCCGGGCTCCGCCGCGGTGCTGCCGGTCTATCTCATGTACGTGGCCTTCGGCTGGAAGGACGCGTTCGGGGGCATGATCCTGTTCTACGCCATGTTCTCGATCCCGTTCTCGGTCTGGATCCTGAAGGGCTTCATCGACGGCGTTTCGCAGCGCTTCGACGAGACCGGGCTGGTGAACGGCGCGTCCTGGCTCGGCATCATCGCGCGGCTGATCTTCCCGCAGGTGTTCCCTGGCGTCGTGGCGGCGCTGATCTTCAATTTCATCTTTGTCTGGAACGAGTTCCTGTTCGACTACATCATCGGCGGCATCCGCACCTCGAACATCCCGGTCCTGCTGGCGAGCGGGCTCTATTCCAATGGCGGGGTGGACTGGACGTTCATCTCGGCGCTGACCAGCATCTATATCGTGCCGCCGATCCTGGTGGTGTACGTCTTCCAGCGTTATCTTCTGGTCGGCATGACCTTCGGAACGGTGCGAGGCGAGGTCTGAGTCGTGCGACACGCGATTGTTCCCCGGCTCGAATTGGCGCTCATCCTCGTGATGTGCGCGGGCTTCGTTTGCATCGCGCAGACTTGGAGCTTTCGCGTCTATCAAGCCGGGCTGCTCGCCGTCATGGGCGCGACCGTCCTCAATATCGCGGTCGGCAACCTCCCGCGCCAGGCGCGGGCGGGGCGGGCGTTCCTGCTCACGCTGTCCATCCTGGGCATCGTCGGCGCCGTGTTCGGCATCGGCATCCTGCTGGTGCCAAGCCTCGCGCAACTCGGCCAGTGACGCGATGAGCCGCATTTGCATCGAAGGTCTTGCCAAGAGCTACGGTCGCGGCACCGTGCTCGGCGGCATCGATCTCGACGTCGCGCCTGAACGCCTCACGGTTTTCTGCGGTCCGCCGGGCAGCGGCAAGTCGGTGCTGTTCCGCGTGATCGTCGGGCTTGAAGCCCCCGATGCCGGACGCATCCTGGTGGACGGGGCCGACATCACGCCGCTTCCCGCGGCAAGGCGAACCATCGGCTATGTGCCGCAGTCCTTCGCCTTGTTCCCACACATGAGCGTCTTTGACAACGTCGCGTACCCGCTCAAGCTGCAAGGCGTGGAGAGAGCCGAGATCGCGCGCCGGGTGGCGCAGGCGGCGGAGCTGCTGAGGATCAGCAAGCTCCTGCGCAAGCGGCCAAGCGAACTCTCCGGCGGAGAGAAGCAGCGCGCCGCCCTCGCGCGCGGCATCCTGAAGGATGCGCGCATCTTCATCCTGGACGATCCCCTTGTCGGGCTTGATTTCAAGCTGCGCGAGGGATTGATGGAAGACTTGGCCGAGATGCGTGCGGAGCTTGGCGCCACTTTCCTTTATGCCACATCCGATCCGCTCGAGGCGCTGATGATGGCGGATGATCTCGTTGTGCTCGATGGCGGGCGCGTGGCCGACGCGAACCGCGTGGATCGGCTCTACGCCGAGCCGCGGCACCTGCGCGCGGCCGAGCTGGTGGGCTTTCCCCGCTGCAACGTCATCCCCGGCAAACTGGAGGGCGATATATGCACGACCGCGCTGCTGCGCTTCCGCGTCGTGGCGGAACGCGCTCCGGCGCCGGACGTCGTGGTTGTCATTCGGCCGGAACAGGTCGTCTTCGCGGATGGCGCCGCGCACCCGCCTGGGGCGCCGGGCGGAGTCGGGACGGTGCAGTTGCTGGAAGATCTCGGCGCCGAGTGCGTCGTTCACCTCGCCGCCGCCGGCGAAACCCTGGTCACGACCGCCCCGAGCCGCGCCGTCGCGCATCTCGATGTCGGCGCACCGTACCCCTTCGTGCTGCGCCCGAGGGGTATATCGGTGTTTGATCGCGCGAGCGGCGCCAGGATCGGTTCCGGCGATGCCTGATATCCGCCTGCTCGGCCTGACGCGGCGCTTTGGCAGCATTGTCGCGGTCAACGACGTGACGATGACGTTTCCCGAAGGCACCGTGACTTGCCTGCTCGGCCCGTCCGGCTGCGGCAAGACCACCTTGATGCGGATGATCGCGGGCCTGGAGGCGCCCTCGCGCGGCACCATCGCCTTCGGCGAGCGGGACGTGACGCGGCTGCCCGCGCGGCTGCGCGATGTCGGCATGGTGTTCCAGTACCCCGTGATGTACCGCACCCTCACGGTCCAGGAGAACATCGAGCTTGCCTTGCAGCATGACCGCCGGTTCGCTCACGACGACCGGCGGCGCCGGGTCGAGGAGGTGCTGGACGTGCTCCACCTCTCCGACCAGCGCGACCGGCGCATGGCGGCGCTCGACAGCGGCACGCGCCAGAAGGTGGCGGTCGGCCGCGCCATCGCCCGGAGCTGCGACGTGATCCTGTTCGACGAGCCGACGACCAATGTCGAGGTTCACGCCAAGCTGCAATTGCTGCGCGCCTTCAAGGAATTCCGCACCCGCTTCCGCCAGACGATCATCTATGTCACCCACGACCAGACCGAGGCGATGACGCTGGCTGACCAGATCGCGCTGATGCGCGACGGCAGGATCAGCCAATGCAGCCCGCCGCGCGAGCTTTATGACTATCCGGACAGCGAGTTCGGCGGATGGTTCCTGGGCAATCCGGGCATGAACTTCATCGAGCCAAGCGGTGAGCGCGATGGCGGGGTGGTGTTCGATGTGTTCCCGCATCCGCTCGCCGCCCCGGCGGGCGGAGCGGCGCGGCTTCGCGCCGGCATCCGCCCCGAATACGTGCGGCTGTGCCCGCCTGGGTCGGCTGGGGCGGTGCCCGCGAGGCTGCTTCGCCGAGCCATCACCATTGGCGGGCAGTACCTGCTCACGCTCGCCGTCGGGCAGGCGCGGCTCAAGGCGAAGGTCGCGCCGGATCAGGGCGCCGCGCTTCCCACGGATCTAGCGGTCGAATGCCCGCTGGAGCATGTCATGCTGTTCCGCGACAACGCGCGGCTGGCGGAGGCGCCGCGCGCGCTGGCTGCGCGGGCCTCCGTGTTCTGACCGATTTGCAGCCAGCCACGATGACCGAGCAGAGGGGAGGGGATGATGCACCTATCCACGCATAACTGGATGCGTGCGGAGCCGCTTGAAACAACGCTCAAGCGGATCAAGCGGCTGGGGTTCGAAAGCATCGAGATCAGCGGGGAACCGCAGCAGTACAAGGTAGAGGACACGCGCCGGTTGCTGGACCAGCACGGTATCCGCTGCTGGGGCGCGGTGACGCTCACCCTCGGCGAACGCAATCTGGCCGCCAAGGATGCCGCGCAGCGCGCGCGCTCGGTCGCGTATGTGAAGTCGGTCGTTCAGATGGCAGGCGATCTCGGGGGCGAGATCGTCACGGTGGTCCCGGCAACTGTCGGCAAGGTCGTGCCGGACGGGCAGCCGGAAGAGGAATGGCGGTGGGTCACAGATGCCTTGAAGGAGGTCTATGAGCTATCGGAGCGGCTCAAGGTGCGGCTGGCGCTCGAACCGCTCAACCGCTTCGAGACCTACTTCCTCAACCGCGCGGACCAGGCGATGGCGCTCGCCGAGGCTGTCGGGCCAAACTGCGGCGTGTGCCTCGATGCGTTCCACCTCAATATCGAGGAAGCGGACATGTTCGCGGCCATCCGTGTGGCGAAGGGGCGGCTGTTCGATTTCCACGTGGCCGACAATAACCGGCTCGCGGCGGGCATGGGTGCGCTGGACTGGCCGCGCATCGTACGCACGCTGCGCGAGACCGGCTACGACGGGGCGCTGACCAACGAGTTCGTCGCACCCGTGGACCGCACGCCCGTTTCGCCCTTCCCCGACCAGATCGAGAAGAACCCGGTGGAGATCTCTCCCGAACAGCTCAAGTTTATCGAGGACCACGGCAGCAGCGTGCTGAGCGAGGCGTTCTACACAAGGCTCGTGGAGAAGACCGCGGCCACGCTGCTGCCGCTTATCCGCGCATGAAGAAGCTAATCAACGACCCGCGCCGGGTTGTGCCCGAGATGCTGGAGGGACTGGCCGCGATCACGCCCGGCCTCGCCCTGCTTGAGGGCATGAACGTCGTGCTGCGCGCGGATGCGCCCGTGCGAGGGGAGGTGGCGCTGATCTCCGGCGGAGGTGCCGGGCACGAGCCGGCACATGCAGGCTATGTCGGGGCCGGTATGCTCACCGCCGCCGTGTCCGGGGAGGTCTTCACCTCGCCGAGCACGGATGCGGTGCTCGCGGCGATCCGCGCCGTCAGTGGCGGGGCCGGCGTGCTCCTGATCGTGAAGAACTATACTGGAGACCGGCTGAATTTCGGCTTGGCCGCGGAGGTGGCGCGCGCCGAGGGCATCCAGGTCGAGATGGTGATCGTCGGCGACGACGTGGCGCTGGAGGCGGGCGGCGCCCATGCCGGAAGGCGCGGTCTTGCGGGCACGGTGCTGGTTCACAAGGTGGCCGGAGCGGCGGCAGCTTCCGGACTGTCGCTCGCCGAGGTGAAGCGCGAGGCGGAGGCGGCAGCCGCGGCGCTCGGCACGATGGGGGTCGCGCTCACGCCGTGCATTGTCCCCGCCGCCGGCCGGCCGGGGTTCAACCTGGCCGGGGACGAGATCGAGCTTGGCCTCGGCATCCACGGCGAGCCGGGCGTCCGCCGCGAGCGTATCATTTCCGCCGATGCGCTAGTGCGGGAAATGCTGGACCGCATCGCCCGCGACCTCGGGCTCGCCTTGGGCGAGCGCGTGGCATTGCTGGTGAACGGCCTTGGCGGCACGCCGGCAATGGAACTGATGCTGGTCGCGCGTAGCGCGATCGCTCATCTCGCCGGTCTCGGCATCGCGGTGGAGCGGGCATGGGCCGGCTCGTTGCTGACGGCGCTGGAAATGGCGGGATGCTCGCTATCGCTGCTTCGCCTCGACGAGAGGCGGCTCGCCCGCCTCGATGCGCCGACGCTGGCTTCGGCTTGGCCTGGCCCAGCCGCCTCCGGCGCCAGCCTCGACCGTCCTCGGCGCCCGGTTCCGGCGGCCGCGCCGCCCCCGCGGGCGCAGGCGGCGCAAGATGTGCCGCTCGTCCGTGCCGTTCACGCGGTCTGTGCGGCTTTGCGCCGCGAAGAGCGCCGGCTGACAGAGCTTGACCAAGCGGTCGGCGACGGCGATCTCGGCATCAGTCTCGCGCGCGGGGCCGAGGCGGTGACGCGCGAGCTGCCGGGCTACGATTTTTCCTCCCACGCCGCGGCGCTGCGCGGGATCGCGGGCACCGTCATGAACACGCTCGGCGGCACCTCCGGGCCGCTGTACGCCGCTCTGCTGCTGCGCGCCGCGGCCTCGCTGGAGGGCGTCGCCGTGCCAGTGCCGTGCGACTGGGCGGTGGCGTTGCAGGCCGGCATCCAGGCGGTTGCCGAGCTGGGCGGGGCGGAGCCGGGCGACCGTACCATGCTGGATGCGCTGTACCCGGCCTCGGCCGCATTGCGACAGGCACTCGCGGACGGCGCATCACCCGCGGACGCACTGCGCCGGGCGGCTTCCGCTGCGCACGAGGGAGCCGCAGGAACGGCACGCGTCGCGGCCCGGCGCGGCCGCAGCAGCTATCTCGGCGAGCGCGCGGTTGGCCATCCGGACCCCGGCGCCGAGGCAGTTGTGGTGTGGCTGGAAGCGTTGCGCGCGGCTGAAGCGGGAGCATCGACATGAGGACCATCAAGGGGCCGGCCATCTTCCTTGCCCAGTTCGCCGGAGATGCGCCGCCATTCAACAGCCTCGACGCGATCGCCGCCTGGGCGGCCAACCTCGGCTACAAGGGCGTGCAAATCCCATCCTGGGACGCGCGCCTGTTCGATCTCGCGCGGGCCGCGGAGAGCACCGCGTATTGCGACGAGGTGCGCGGCACGCTGGCGCGGCATGGGCTCGCGCTGACCGAGCTCTCCACCCATTTGCAGGGCCAGCTCGTCGCGGTGCATCCCGCCTATGATGCCGCCTTCGACGGGTTCGCGGACCCGGCGGTGCGCGGCAACCCCAAAGCGCGCCAGGAATGGGCCGTGGACCAGATGCGCAAGGCGGCGCGCGCGTCGCGCAATCTCGGTCTATCGGCGCACGCCACGTTTTCCGGCGCGCTCGCCTGGCCCTATGTCTATCCCTGGCCGCAGCGTCCGCCTGGGCTGGTGGAGATGGCATTCGACGAACTGGCACGCCGCTGGCGTCCCATCCTGGACGCGTTCGACGCGGCGGGGGTGGATGTCTGCTACGAAATCCACCCCGGCGAGGATCTCCACGACGGCGTCACCTTCGAGATGTTCCTGGAGCGCACGGGCAATCACGCGCGCTGCAACCTGCTCTACGATCCCAGCCACTTCGTGCTGCAACAGCTCGACTACCTCGGCTACATCGACGCCTATCATGAGCGCATCCGCGCCTTCCACGTGAAGGACGCGGAATTCCGCCCGACCGCGAAGGTGGGCGTCTATGGCGGGTTCCAGCCCTGGGTGAAGCGGGCCGGGCGGTTCCGCTCGCTCGGCGACGGGCAGGTGGATTTCCGCGCCATATTCTCGAAGCTCACCGCGTACGGCTTCGATGGATGGGCGGTGCTGGAATGGGAGTGCTGCATCAAATCGCCCGAGCAGGGCGCGCGGGAAGGCGCCCCTTTCATCCGCGATCATATCATCGAGGCGACCGGCCAGGCATTCGATGATTTCGCGGGCGCCGGCACGGATGCGGAGGCGAACCGGCGGATGCTGGGTCTCGTGCGATGACGATCGAGGGTTCGGGCCAGGACGGCGGAGCGGCGCGGCTGCTGCGCCTTGGGATGGTGGGCGGCGGGCACGGCGCCTTCATCGGGGGCGTTCATCGCGTCGCGGCGCGGCTGGACGGGCAATACGAGCTCGTGGCCGGGGCGCTGTCGAGCGATCCCGAGCGGGCGCGGGCCAGCGCGCGCGATCTCGGCATCGCGCCCGATCGGGCCTATGACACTTTCGAGGCCATGGCGCGGGCCGAACGCACGCGGCCGGACCGGATCGACGTGGTCGCCATCGTCGCGCCGAACCACGTGCATCATGCCGCCGCGCGTGCCTTTCTCGACGCGGGCTTCCATGTCATCTGCGACAAGCCTTTGGCGCGCACGGTGGACGAGGCGGAGGATCTCGCGGGGGCGGTGGCACGCAGCGGCAAGCTGTTCGTGCTCACGCACAACTACACCGGCTACCCGATGGTCCGGCAGGCGCGCGAGATGGTGGCGGCGGGCGAGCTTGGCGCGATTCGCGTCGTGCAGGCAGAGTACCCGCAGGATTGGCTGACCACGCGCCTGGAGGAGACCGGGCAGAAGCAGGCGGCGTGGCGCACCGACCCGGCGCGCAGCGGGGCCGGCGGCTGCGTTGGGGACATCGGCACACATGCCTTCAACCTCGTTGAGTTCGTCACGGGGCTTTCCTGCGAGGCGCTGGCGGCGGATCTCACAAGTTTCGTTCCGGGCCGGCGGCTGGACGACAATGCGCAGATCCTGTTGCGTTTCTCGGGCGGGGCGCGCGGAATGATGTGGGCCAGCCAGGTGGCGCCGGGCAACGAGAACGCATTGCGCTTGCGCGTCTATGGCGAGAAGGGCGGGCTCGAATGGGCGCAGGAGCATCCCAACCATCTCCGTTTTTCGCCCTTTGGCCGGCCAAGCTGCGTGATTTCGCGCGGCGGCAGCGGTGCCGGCGCGGCGGCGGCGCACGCGACCCGGATTCCGGCCGGGCATCCGGAGGGTTATCTGGAGGGCTTCGCGCAGATCTACCGCGATGCGGCCGAGCTGATCCGTGCCGCGCAGGAGGGACGCGCGCCAGATCCAGCATGTACCCTGGTTCCTGGTATTGCCGAGGGCGTGCGGGGGATGCGCTTTATTGCCGCCGCGGTTGCCTCCAGCGGTGGGAATGCCGGTTGGAGGCGGTTGGAAACAGGTTAGAGGCTGGCCAACCCTTTTCCTCCCTCTCCGCCCCTCGGGGGCGGAGAGGGTCGGGGGTGAGGTGGGGGAAACGCCAGGCTGGGGTGCAGGCGCTACAATGTCCATCCAGGCTTTCGGTCCTTGCATTCTTCTAAAGCGGATGCCTGCAAAGCGGATGAGGCGAGCGCCATGCTTCGCGATCCTGGCTGAGTCCTTCGTACGGGCCGCGGGCGTCGCCGCGTATTGGAGCTCCAAAGGATCGGTTGCGGAACACGAGCGGGCGGGTTGCAAAGTCGGTATCCATCTCCCCGACGCAGCATAGTTTTACCCAGCTCCGCTATATGGGGCAGGCGCAACGCTTACGACCAAAGCCGCTAGCGATCGAACAACGCGACCGGCGCGACGGTTTGAGGTTCCGCTCTCGTTAAGCGCTTGGAAGATGGCCAAGCGCGCGGAGTACCGTCATGTTGTCCCAGGTCACCCACCACTCTGCGATCTTTCCGCCTTCGATGCGGAACACTGCCCCGAAATCAAATCGCGCCTTGCGGCCCGAAGGTGGAAATGGACCCATTGGCCCCTGCTGCGTGCCCTCATACGTGGTCCATGCAGCCACGAGATTCCCCTCGGCGACCAGAAGCTTGATCGTTTGGACGGAATCGGGAAAAACCGCCGTATCCTGCCGAAGGAATTCCTTGATCTGATCAAGGCTCCGGGCCTCGACACTCGGCGTTGCTTCGCAATGGCGAACAACATCCAGCGCGACGAGGTCGTCGAACACCTCAGGCTGACGGCTGTTCCATGCGTCGAAGAAACGCCGGATTACGGCCTTGTTCTGCTCTGCCGTTGTGCTCATGGTGAAACTCCCTCCCTGTTGTCGTTCGCGCATGCACCTGGACGGGCGCTGAATTATCCCGGTGGCGGTCAGGCAGGGCTTGCGCCCAGGCTTGCCCGTGCCGGTCCTTATTTTACCGGCATCATGATATGTTCGTACGAGCTGCCACCCCACATGACGAATGGCTTTGTTGGCACGTCTGCTGTTCTCGGCAAATCGCTGTCCAGCATCCCTGTCATGCCTACCACCATCACATGCGGCCCCGTGGCAACCCATGCCTTGCCCGCCGGCGGGCTGGTTGCGAACGGATCGTCATTACTGGCGTCCGATCCGCCCTGGAGCATATAGGCTAGGCCCATTTTGCCCTTCGGGGCGTCCTTGTGGTCCATCCATGCTTGCAGCCATGCCATCGCATTGCGATCTAGACACATCGGATCGTTGCCCGGTGAGCTGGGATCGTCTGGCACACAGGTGTACTCGTTCTTACCCTGCCTGAGTGTACGTACCTTGCTGCCCTCCATGTTGATAATGGTCGCGTCTTGTGAAATCGCCGGTGGTGCTGCCGAGATTGCGCTCTGGATCAGCTCTGCATCCGTCTTGGGTCGCTGCTGGTCAGTTCGTGTTTGCGCCCCGGCGTCGATCGGCGCTGCAAGGATCAAGGCGACAGGCGCAACAGCAACGAGCCATACAAACATACCGTTTTCCTCCTGTCCGAGATTCAGCGCTGTGGCCTGTCCCGTCGGTCCAAGGCGGACCGGGAGCGCGCCCGATCCGCCCGAACCAGATCAGGCACTGGCCTCTGGCCTGATGTGGACCGCGCAGGGAACGCAGAGATTACTTCCCCGCAGTCTGCTCGGTGCCGGGCACCGGCTCGTGCTTTTTCTCCACAAGCAGAAAAGTTATCGTCGTGTCACCAGCGTTGGCGAACTCGTGCCAAGGAACTGGCGGGACGTTCGTGTAGCTTCCAGTGCGAAGCTCCACCTGTCGTGTGCCCTTCTCGTCTTGAACCCGTCCCGTGCCGCCACTCAGTACGTAGCTGAGGTATCCGGGATGAGAGTGACGCACGTGAATCGCGCCGGGCGGGAACGTACAGCGTAGAACGCGAATTTGAGCATCCTCTAAGAGCTTCTCGCAGGGCTTTTGGCCTTGCCACTCAACCGACAAGGCATCAGGAGCAGGAGCGTTCTCGCCCCAAGCAGCAAGCGGAGTAGCTCCAAGAGCTAGGCCAAGGGCAACAATAGGAAGTCGAGCCATGGATTCCCCCTTTTTCAGATACGTTTAGCAGCCCGCTCCAATGCCGTCTGCACTGCGTCATCCCGAAGCTGGCTTGACAAAAGTTAGATTGGAACCCGCCTTCAAATCGAGAAAAGCTACCGGGAACTCTGCTTTTGCGACCCGCCCGCTCGTGTCCCGCAACCGATCGTCTCTGGAATGCCCCACCTCACCCCACCCCTCTCCGCCCCCGAGGGGCGGAGAGGGAGCTACGCTCGCCCAAAGCCGCTAATCCGCGTACCCCTCCGGGTGCGCCAAGCGCCACGCATAGGCGGTGGACACGATATCCTCCAACCGCTCAAACCGCGGCTGCCAGCCCGTTTCGCGCCGAATGCACGCGGCGGAGGCGACGAGTACGGCTGGATCTCCCGCCCGGCGCGGCCCCAGCACATGCGGCACCTTGCGCCCGGTCGCGCGCTCCACCGCCGCGATCACCTCCAGCACGGAGTAGCCCGCCCCATTGCCAAGATTGTAGGTGACGCTGCCGTGCTCCAGCCGCTCCAGCGTGCGCAGATGCGCGTCCGCCAGGTCGGAGACGTGGACGTAGTCGCGGATGCAGGTGCCGTCCGGAGTGGGGTAGTCGGTGCCGAATACTTCAAGCGGAGGACGGCGGCCGAGCGCCGCGTCGATCGCGAGTGGGATGAGGTGCGTCTCGGGCGAATGATCCTCGCCAATCCGGCCCTCAGGGTCGGCGCCGGCGGCATTGAAGTAGCGGAGGCACCCGCTGCGCAGCCCATGAACCCGCCCGGCCCAAAGCAGGGCACGTTCGATCATCCACTTGCTCTCGCCATATGGCGAGCCAGGGTCGAGCCGCGCCGACTCGTCAATAGGCACGGACTCCGGTGTGCCGAACAGATTGGCGGTCGAGGACAGCACGAAACGCGGCACGCGGTGGCGCACGCAGGCTTCAATCAGGCGAATGCCGTTCAGCCCGTTCTCGATCAAGTAGCGGAAGGGCAGGCGCATACTTTCGCCAACCAGCGACAGCGCGGCGAAATGCAGCACACCGTCCCATGGCCCCGCCGCGAGCGCCTCATCCACCGCGGCCTCGTCGGCAAGGTCGTCTTCGATCAGCCGCACGCCGGGGGGGATGGCGGCGCGATGGCCCTGGCGTAGGTTGTCCAGCACAACCAGTTCATCACCCCGCTCGGCCAGCGCGAGCACGACGTGGCTGCCCACGAACCCGGCACCGCCGGTCACGAGATATCGCATGTCGGCTTCCGGAAAACCGCGTAGGCGTTAAAAGATCAGCCGGACGATCGTGTAGAGGCAATAGGTTGCGCCCAAGGTGGCGAGGGCCGAGGCGATCATCAGCAGCATGGCCCGGCGCCTTGCCTGGGGGCAGGGTGCGATCGTCTCCTCAACTGTCTCGCGCAGAGTCTCCGTGTGGCCCGACAGGGGCAGGACGGCTGGTGGAATCGGCCTTTCGCTCGCATCCTGACGGACTCGAGTCTTCGGCCGAGAGGCGAGAAGATGTGTGTCTGCGCTCGACAACGGTTGCCTCGTCACTGTCATGGCGAGGATCGCATAGCCGTGAGGCCCAGTCAACCAACTGTGAGCAGACCGGCCTTTTTTCAGCCCGATTTCGGCGGAGCTTCCATGTTACGGAGACGCATTACCCTCATTCCCTTGTCCGGGGCGGGGCTGGCCCGGCGCCGGACCGGACACGGCGGGCGGGGCCGCGACACAGAGCCCGCCCTGATGCACGGCCTCGCGGGAGCAGGACGCCGCATCCTGGAAGGTGCATGATGATGCCCCGCTGGATGTGACGACGCAGTAGGCGCCGACACTCGGCACCACCCCGACTTCCTGCGGATTGACCACGCAGGCCCCGTGCTGGTGGTTCGCCTCCAGGCGGCAATTGTTGGCGTCGTCGTAGATGCATTGCGGCGGCACGGTCTGCGTTTCCAGGCAGAACGGCGCGGCCAAGGCAGCGGGCGCCGGAAGGGCGGCCAGCGCCAGCAGCCCGGCCAGCAATTCGGCGGTGCTCAAGCCTCGTCTCATCGGGTGCTTCCCACGCTGGTGCCGATTCCCACATCCGGTGCCCGCGCCCTGGGCCGGAGTGCTCCGGCCCAGGGGCGGCGAAGGTCAGCGGATGGCCGGGGCCTGCACCACCGTGGTGGTGCCACCCCCGCCACCGCCACCGACGAGGTACGAGAAGCCCCAACTGATCGGCACGAACTGCTGCAAGTACTGGTTGAAGTAGCGATACACCTCGGCGATGCCGGTGCGCGGCACGTAAACGACATCGTAGGGCGCAAGCGTGACATCGGCGCTGGGGTCGCGCGCGTGCTCCACCGCGTCGAAGCGGGTGGACAGGAACACCGGCCGGTTGCCGGGGCCGCGGCGGATGATGAATATTTCATCGTCGTCGCCGGAGAGGCGCAGCCCGCCGGCACGCGACAGCGCCTGGGACAGGGTAGGCGCGGGGCCGACCGAGATGAACTCGCCCGGATTGGCGACCTCGCCCCCAACATAGATCCGGGTCGGGGCGAAGGAGCGCACCACGACCGTGAGATGCGGGTTCTGAAGCTGGCTTGAATAATCCTTCCGCAAGGCCGCGGCGAGCTGCGGCACGGTACGGCCCGCCGCCACCTCGTCGGGCGCCACCGTCGTGGAGATGCGGCCATCGGGGCGAACGGTCACGTCCTCGTTCAGCTCGGGGTTCAGAAGCAGGCGGATTTGCAGAACGTCGCCCACCTGAATCCGGTAGGGCGGAAGTACGCTGACGCCCGCCGTCTCCGGCGCCGGGACCAGGGGAGCCGGCGGCAGGCGCGGAACCGTGGAACAGGCCGGGAGCGCGGCCATGGCCGAGAGCGCCAAGAGGCGCCGCGCCGCCTTGGTAGCGGGCCGGCAGGCGAACGGGCGCGCGCGGAAACTTTCCGCCCTGGCATCGATGGCGGTCACGTCGGTCCGTCTTGCGTTCATCGTCTCCATCCTTGGTTCAATGAGCCTCCCGGACCGGCCGGGTGGAGCGTGGCGGCTTAGCGTCACGCCCAGCGGCCGCGCTGCTGGCCGCGCTGCTGGACGAGCACGCGAGATCGCGGAAGGATCGCGCTTTTATGCCACAAAGTCCAGTTGCGCACGTACCACACCATCCCAAGTACGCGCTCGAAGCTCCAGGAGCCGCACGATTTTCGAAGGACATGGCGGCGGAAACACTGTGTCGCGCGGCCCCCCTTCCCCAAGTGCCTCACTGAATGCGCGCCGTCGCCCGGCTCAGGACCGACAGACAAACCGCGGGCAACCTGCTGGTGCTTGCCTCCACGGTCGCGTTCGCGATCGGCCCCACCGCGGCCCGGCTCGCGTACGACGACGGCAGCAATGCGCTGACGGTCGTCACGCTGCGCGGCATGATCGGAGCCGCGCTGATGGCGCTTCTGATCCAGGCGTCCGGCCAGGGCTTCGGCCTCGATCGCCGCGCGTCGCGATGGTGCCTCTGTTGCGGCGCGTTCTCCGCTCTCGTGGTTTACGGGTTCATTGGCTCGGTCGCGTACGTCCCCGTCAGCGTCGCGGTGCTCGTCTTCTTCACGCACCCCATCCTGATCGCCACCACCGCCCACTGGCGTGGCGGCGATCGCTTGAGCGCGAAGAAGCTGTTTCTGGCGTTCGGCGCCTTCGCGGGCCTCGCCTTGGTTCTGGGACCGGAGTTCGGCGCCCTCGACCGGGCCGGCCTCGCGCTCGCCGCGCTCGCGGCCATCGCCATGTGTGGCATGATCCTTTGCAGCGTCCGCGCCCAGGAACGCGCCACCAGCGCGCAGGTGAACTTCTACGCCACCGCCGTGAGCAGTGCCGGATTCGCGTTGCTCACCACCACCTTGGGCGCGTGGGCTCTTCCGTCCGGCATGGTCGGCTGGCTCGGCATCGCGTGCGCCGGCGTGGGCGTCGGGATCGGACTCCTCGCCTTCTTCGCGGCGCTCCGCCACCTCAGTCCCGTGCGCGCCACGATGCTCAGCAACGTCGAGCCGCTGGTCAGCATCCTGTTCGCCGCCGCCATTCTCGGCGAGCGGCTCGAACCGCCGCAGTGGGCAGGCGTCGCGCTGGTCATCGCTGCCCTCGTGCTGTTCGAGGCCGTCGGCCGGGGCGAGGACAGGAGCGGCGTCGCGCGGAGATAGCGCGGCCGACCCTTACCAAAGGCCGGAATCCGGCCCCGACGGTGGTACCTGTGTCGCGAAGCGGCGATCAGTTGGAAGCGCGGAGGCTCCGCGCCCCTGATCCAGCGTCGCGATCGCCGCGTCCACCAGGCTGATGGCGCGCGCGGGCTGCCCGGCGCCGATCCAGCGCAGCGCGTCGTCAATCTGTGTCGCGGCGGAACTTCCCGTTGGATAGGCTTCGCCCGAACCCAGCAGAAGCTGCGTGGCCGCCGCTTCCAGCAGCCGGCGGGCATGGTCCGCCTCCCCCGATGCCAGCAGGGCGCGCGCCCTGGCGAGGCGTTCACCGGGCGGCCGTTGATAGGCGGGCGCCGCCGGCGCGGCTGACGCCGTGCGTGTCGTATCGTGCCGGTGCGCCGCGCGCAGGCGATGGATCAGCGACTCGACCGACGCGAAGGAATCCTGGTCCGCCTGATCAGAGGGCGCGGCGCTCGCACCGGAAGGTGTCTCCAAGGCCAGGGCAGGCGCCTGGGGCTGATCGACCGCCTTCGGAGCGGCGGCCGAGGTTGTGGCGGGCGCTGGTGCCGCAGCCGCTGGGACAGGGGCAGGCGGGGAGGGGCGGGGAGGCAGTGGGGAAGATACGGCCCCCACCTCGTCTGTCGCGGACGGACGCGGCGGCGGATGGAACGTGGAGCTGGCCGCTGGTTCCGAGAGGGACGGCGAAGGGTCCAGGGGCAATGGCTGCGCTCGGGGCGCCGGAATGTCGGGCGTCGCGGGCGCGCTCGGCGGAGGCGCAGCATCAACCGAGCCACGCGGGGCTGACGCCGACGGCACCGAAGCCAGGGCCGCCAAGGCCAGCTTCATGGCTTCTTCCTCGGACTTAGGCGCGGCCGGTTTGGCCGGGGCCAATGCCTCGGTCTCCGAGCCCGAAGCAGCCGGAGCCGAAGGCGTTCCACTGCCGAAGGTCCAGGATGCGAGAGAGCCGGCCAGCAGCAGCAGCGTCATTCCCACCACCCCTGCTCCGGGTAGAACGAATCGCCACATCACCGGGCCTCCAAACACACAGCCATGTGTAGATAAGCGGCCGGGCCAGACCGGGCAATCGGGTTCTTGCTTGCCGTTTCACGATCCGATGACGTGAACGAACGCCGCACCCACGGAGTTCCTGGTCTGGCGTTCGGGATGAAGGCGGATGGCACACGAATCCAGGATGGACAAGGCGATCGGCGGGATCGAACGCGCCGAATGGCTTGATCCGGTCGGCTACGCGCTCGGCGATGCGATCTCCCGGCCGATGCAGCTTGCCGGCCGTGGAGGCGGCCGGGTGCGCGACGCCTTGCACGGCGGCATATGGCTCGGCCATCCGCTGCATCCCTTGTTGGTCACTATCCCGATCGGGAGTTGGACCTTCGCGCTTGGCCTCGATATCCTGGCCGCGCTCGGCCTGGCCCGCGACCGCGAACAGGCGCGGGCCGCCGAGCCTGCCTTGAAGGCAGGAATCGCCGGGGCCATCGCCGCCGCCGCGGCCGGTCTGTTCGATTGGCAATATACCGACGGGCGCGACCGGCGCACTGGTCTCGTGCATGGCGCCCTCAACAGCGCGGCGCTCGCCCTGCACCTGCTGTCGCTGTCGCGGCGGCGCCGGGGAAACCTCGGGCAGGGGCGCATGGCGAGCGCGGCCGGGTGGGCGTCGATGTTCGCCGGCGCCTATCTGGGGGGCCATCTCGTCTACCGCCGCCGAGTCGGCGTGGACCACGCCGACCGCAGCCCTGAGCCGCGCGGCTTCACCCCGGTGCTCGCGGCCTCGGACCTTGAGGAGGACCGGCCGCACCGGGTGGAGGTGTGGGATAGCGTGGCGCGGCAGCGCGTGGGGATCGTGCTGGTCCGCCACCGAGGCCGCATCCACGCGCTGGGCGCGCGGTGCGCGCATATGGGCGGACCGCTGGACGGTGGTTGGGTTCTGGGCGATGCCCTCGCCTGCCCGTGGCATGGTTCGCGCTTCGACCTTCAAACCGGCCAGCCCGTCGGCGGACCCGCGACCTGCCCGCAGCCGCGCTATGAGGTGCGGGTCCGTGATGGGAGCGTCGAGATCAGGCGCGAGCAGGAGCCCGGCGATTCCGTTGTCACCCCGGACGATATGGCGGAAGAGGCCGGGCCGCCGCCGGATGGGCGCGCGCCTGGCAGGCAAGCCGACGAGGTGCTGATGGAGCACCACCAGTTCCTGCGGCGCCTGTTCGAGCGACTCGAGCGTCTGCCTGCCGGACACCCGGACCGCCGCGCGCTCATGCATACCCAGGCCGGGGAACTCGAAATGCACGAGCACATCGAGGACAAGGTTTTCTACCCGGAAGTCCAGGCCGTTACCGAGGATGTCGCCCTCGCCCATTCCGAGCACCGTCAGATGGCCGATCTGCTCGCGATCACGCTCGGCCTCGATACGGCAACCGCGGAGTTTGATTCGCACCTCCGGGCACTGCACGCGGCCGTCAACCACCACGCGGGCTCGGAGGAGCGCTCGATGTTCGTGCAGGCGCAGCGGCTCGGCGAGCGCCGCTTGCGCGAGATCGGGCACCGGCTTGAAACGATGCTTGAGGAGGAGAGAACGTCGCGATTCAAGCGCGCGTTCCGGGATTTGAAGATCAGTCTGTTGGAAGGGCTGTAGTTCGGGGGGAAGCCGCTGACCCCTCCCCGGGGAGAAGAAAAGCCGACGCGGCAACACGGTTAGCCGGAGCCCACCTCAGCCAAGCGCATATGTTGCAGAAGCAGCACCGTCTTGGCGTCCACGATTTCCCCCGCCGTGACCATCTCCCAAGCGCGCGCGATGGGCAGTTCGAGGGTTTCGATCTCCTCCCCCTCGCCGCGCACGCCGCCCCCTTTCCCAACAACGTCGTCCGGCCCGTAATCGGCGACGAACAAATGCAGCTTTTCGGCCGAGGCACCAGGACTCGTATAGAGCGAGTACACCTTGCGCAGATTGCGCAAGCGGACGCCCATCTCCTGCTCGGCCTCCTTGCGCACCGTGTCGGCGGGATCGTGCCCGTCCTCGACCAGACCGGCGCAGAGTTCGATCAGCATTGCGCCGTCGCCATTGACAAAGGCGGGAATACGGAGCTGCCGGACCAGCAGCACCGTGGCGCGTGCCTGGTCAATGGGGAGCACCGCGGCACCCGGCCCGTTGTAATAGACCTCGCGCTTGAGCGTCTGGCGCGCGCCATCGCGCCGGGTCTGCTCGAAGGTGATTTCCTCCAGCTTGAACCAGTTGTCGGACAGCACCGTCCGGCCCCGGATCTGAACGTCTCGCGTTGGATCACTCATCAGCCGAATCGTCCAGCCAAGTGACGGGGGGACCATGCGTGTGCGCCCGCGCAAGGCAGCGTTCACGGCCTCCAGGCCAGAGCGTCAGGCGCAGCTCGGGCTGCCCTCCACCAGGGGCGCCGTCCGAGGGTGGTTCCAGCCGCAACCAGGCGAGCGGCGAGTCCGCGCCGGCGCGCGCGCCAGCCTTCTCCACGGTGGACCGGACATGGCTCTTTGTGTCCTCTGGGAAGTACTCCCAGGCGATCGAGTGATACAAAACCGTCGCACAACCCGGAGCCGGTGCTTGCAGACGCTTCGCGACCCAAGCGGCGGCCTCACTCCGCTCGACTTGAATTCCTTCGTGGCGCACCAGGTCCATCGCCGCGTCCAGAAGCTTCATGCGCGCGGGCTGATCGGCCCACACATAGGCCCTGAGACGCAGACGCGCTTGCTTACCCCCCAAATCGACCGGCTCGGAGTCGGAGCCGGCACGCTCGGCAACGACAACGCGGGCATCCAGCGGCGGCAATGGACCCTTCCAATCGGCCCGGATGACAACCGTACTGTTCGCGCCGCCCCAGCGCGCCCGTCCGCCCAGCTCGTACCGATAGCGATCCCACAGGAGATTGAGACCGGCGCTCGCCCCGATTTCGAGCATCCGGATTGGCTTTCCGTTTGTCGCCCGCGCGATCTCTAGGAAGCCGCCGAGAAGGACAGCCGAGCGCCCGACCTCATTGGTCTGCGGCGGCGAGCCCAGGAACGTCTCGACCACCGGGCGATGCGCCCGGATCGCCGCCAGGGCCGCGCGCCACACCTCCTCGGCGCTGTCCGCGCGATCCGAGGGAGGGTAGAGGGCGGCAAGGTCAGGGTCGCTTCCGGATAGAACCAGTGCGTGCAGGGCGGCCGCCAGGCGCAGCGGCACGGCGTCCTGAACCGGATCGCCCTCCCAGGAGGTGAGCAGGCCGCCGATCGATCCGGCGCGGTCGAGTTCGCTCGCGGCGTGGTCCAGCAGTGCCGCCATGAATGGCGAACCGAGTTCGCCACAGGCGCGCGCCTGCGTTCGGAACGCCTGAACAAGATCGGACCGGTCCGACATGCACGTGAAGCGCGCGAATAAGGCCAGGGTTGCTCGTCACCGCTTCCGCGCCCGCCAGATACTTGCGGCGTCCAAGTCGGCTCTGGACACGTCGCGGGAGGCGCCCAAGGCCAACAGCCCCAACGCAATCGTGGCGATCACCGTGGGCGTTTGCGCGGTCTCCTCGCGCCACGTCTCCAGGAAGTCGGCCTGTTCCGGCCGCTCCGTCGCGAGCGGGGGCAAACGGAGTTCATGGCGACTCGCCCCCGCCAGCAGGTGCGCGATGATCGGCCGGGCCGGATTCCGCTCCGCCTCGCCGCCCCCGCCCTTCACCACGAGCAGCCGCGCCCGGCCAAGCCGCTGCGCCGTGCCCAGGTGCAGGTCGATATAGGGTGGGTGGAACACGCCATCGACGCTCGCTTCCGCGTCGAACGGATTGAGCAGCCGCGCGACCGTGTTGACCGGCGAGCGCAGCCCGAGGAGGGCACGCAGCCCAAGCAGGCGGTCGAGCGTGGAGCTAAGAGAGGCGAGCGGCAGGTATGCGAAGCCGGTATCGCGCAAGAGCCGCGCCGCGTCGGCCCCGCTCTCCGCCGGCCGCCAGCCCAGCAGGCGCAGCGCATCGGGAACCGGAACACCTTGGCTGTGCGCGTTGGACCCGTGCATCAGCACGCGATGGCCCGCCTGGCCCAGCGCCAGGGCGGACAAAAGAAACCAGGGCGCCCCGCGCGTGCGCCCAGCGCCGTAGGAGGGCCAGTCCAGATCGGCCCCGATCGGTTCCGGCGCGCGGGCGAGGTGCGCCCGCGCCGCTTCCACCAGCCCGGCCATGCCGTCCGCGTCCTCGCCGCGATAGCGCAGCAGCATCAGGAAGGCGCCGGTCTGGTGCGGGTCGGTCTCGCCGCGCAGGATCATGCCGAAGGCGTCGCGCGCCTCTTCCTGGCTCAGCGCGCGCGAGCGGCCGGGACCGCGACCGAGGGTGCGGACATAGGGCGCGAACGGGTGTTCGGCCTCGTCAGGCGGCAACACCGACCTCCGCGGGCGCGCTCCGCGCCAGATCCAGCACTTCCCCGATCAGCACCAGCGTCGGACCCTCCAGCTCGGCGGCACGCACCGCATCGGCCATGCCCGCCAGCGTGCCCGCCACGCGCCGCTCATTCGACAGGCTCGCGTTCTCGACGGCGACGGCCGGCGTGGCGGGATCGCGACCGGCGTCCAGAAGGGCGCGGGTCAGCGCGGGAAGCGTGCGCACGCCCATGTAAACGGCGAGCGTTCCGCCCATCGCCGCCAGCGCGCGCCAATCGTGCGGCGGCAGGCCCTCGTCCTTGCCGTGCGCGGTCACGAAATGCAGACTGCGCGCCACGCCGCGATGGGTGAGCGGCGCTTGCAGCCCGGCGGCGGCGGCGCAGGCGGCGGTCACGCCGGGGACCACCTCCACGGGCACGCCAGCGGCGCGCAGAGCGTCCAGCTCCTCGCCGCCCCGGCCGAACACGAAGGGGTCGCCGCCTTTCAGCCGCACCACATGCAGCCCTTCTTGCGCGAAGCGCAGCATCAGCCGGTTGATCGCGGCCTGGCTCATCGCGTGCCGGCCGCATCGCTTGCCCACATCGACGCGTCGCGCGTCGCGCCGCGCGAGATCGAGCACGGCCGGGCCGATCAGCTTGTCGTACAGGATCACATCCGCTTCCTGGAGCGCGCGCAGGGCCTTGAGCGTCAACAGCTCCGGATCACCTGGACCGGCGCCGACCAGGCTCGCGCGCCCGGCT
>DATFDN010000003.1:0-5622 GCA_035252035.1 Acetobacteraceae bacterium
TCGCGGAGAAGCGCGCCGCCGGGCGGGCTTGGCGCAGCGGACCGGCGGCGGGATGCGCGACCTCCACGACGATGCCGTTGGCCAGCACTTGCGGGTGCGACAGAAGTTGCGTGCGCGTCAGCACCGGCGCGCAGGCCACGCCCTCGGCGGTCAACCGCTCCAGCCAGTGCTCGGCGCTGCGGGTGCGCAGCACGTCCTGGGTCATCGCCAGCCGCTCGTTGATATGCACCTGGCGCAGCGCGGGCGTGGCGAAGCGCGGATCGGTCAGCCATTCCGGACGGTCGAGCGCGCGCGTCAGCGCCGCCCACTCCTTGCTGCTCTGCACCGCGACGCTGATATAGCCGGTTTCGGTCGCATAGATCAGGTCGATGAAGCTGGCGGCTTCCTGCTGCGGGATTGTCTCCTCGATGAAGGTCTGGCTTCCCATGTCCGAACCCCAGAGGAAGGCCACGACCGCGTCCAGCATGGACAGCCGCACATGCTGTCCTGGCCCGCCGCGCCCGCGGGCCAGCAGCGCGGCGGTGATCGCCTGCGCCGCGACGATGCCGGTCAGCTTGTCGGGCAGGATGGTCCGCACCAGGCGAGGCGGCGCCTCGTCCGATCCCGCCTGCACGCTCGCCAGGCCGCTCACCGCCTGGATCAGCGGATCATAGACCGGCTTCTGGGCATAGGGTCCGCTGTCCCCGAAGCCGCTGATCGAGACATAGACGATATCCGGTGCGACGGCACGCACCGCGGCTTCGCCCAAGCCCATCCGCTCAGCCACGCCGGGGCGGAAATTTTGCACGAAGACATCGGCCCGCGCGGCCACGCGCAGCAGCGCCGCAACTGCCGCCGGGTTCTTCAGGTCGAGCGCGGCCGACCGCTTGCCGCGGTTGTTGTTGAGGAAGGAGGCGGAGAAGCCGCCGCGCCGGTTGGCGGCCAGGCGTGTGTGGTCGCCGCCACTGGTCGGATTCTCCACCTTGATGACCTCGGCGCCCTGGTCGGCCAGCAACATCGTGGCGGATGGCCCCGAGATCATGGAAGTGAGGTCAACGATCCGGTATCCGTGCAACGGTCCCGCCATGCAGCTCTCCTCCGCATCCCAACCCGCTCAACACGTATAGGGCCGGAGGAGAGGTTCCAACAGTATCAGCCCCCCGCCGCGACCGGATCAGCCGCGCGGGTGCTGGCCGGTCGCTGCGCGAGCCCTATACCGGGCACTGTCGCCTCCCGGCGCGAGGCGAAGTAGGCGATAGTCCGGTGCAGCCCCTCGCGAAGCGGCACCGTAGGGCGCCAGCCCAGCAGCTTTTGGGCGAGCGCGATATCGGGACAGCGTCGCTTTGGATCGTCCACCGGCAGAGGGCGGCGGACGATTGGCGACGCCGAGCCGGTTTGCCCAAGCACCTCCCGGATCAGTTCGAGAATGGTGATTTCGGCCGGGTTGCCGAGGTTCACCGGCCCGTCCACCGGTCCGGGATGCCACAAAAGCCGCAGCAGTCCGTCTACGAGGTCATCGACATAGCAGAAGGAGCGCGTCTGCCGCCCCTCGCCATAGACGGTGATCGGCCGTCCTTCGAGCGCCTGGACCACGATATTGGACACCACGCGCCCATCATCGGGCGACATGCGCGGGCCATACGTGTTGAAGATGCGGGCAATCCGCGCCTCCACCACACCCCGGCGGTGCTGGTCGCAGCACAGGGTCTCGGCGGCTCGCTTGCCTTCGTCGTAGCAAGCGCGCGGGCCGGTCGGGTTGACATTGCCCAAATACGTTTCGGGCTGCGGATGTACCGTGGGATCGCCGTAGACTTCGCTGGTCGAGGCCTGCAAGAACCGCGCCCCGCACGCCTCCGCCAGGGCGAGCAGGTTGCGTGTCCCCACCACGCTTGTCATGAGCGTATGCACCGGGTCGGCCTGATAGCGTGGCGGGGAGGCAGGACACGCCAGGTTCAGGACGGCATTCACGCGCATCGCGCGCGGCAGCGGCTCGGTGACATCGCCAAGCAGGAAGTCGAAACGTGGGTCGCGGCGCAACTTGTCCAGGTTCTCCATATGGCCGGTCATCAGGCTATCGAGGCAGATCACCCGCGCCCCTTCGGCCAGCATCGCCTCGCAGAGATGCGAGCCGATGAAACCGGCGCCGCCGGCGATCAGCACGGTCTTGACCCGTGACGCCCTCATGCCTGCGCTCCCTCTATGATGTCGGACCGAATCCGTGCCTCGCTCAGAAATTCTTCCAGCTCTCGCGCGCGGGTCTCGGCGGTGTGGCAGCCGAGCACGCGCTTCCGCCCGGCTCGCGCGATTGCCCCGCGCCGCTCCTCCGGCAGATCGAGCGCGTCGAGAACATCCTGTGCCGTGTGCGCGACCAGGATGTCGCGTCCGGGCAGGAACAGCGTGTCGAGGCCCGGCCAGGAATCGGAGACGACCGGCGTGCCGCAGGCGCCTGCCTCGAATAGGCGCACGCTGGGACTGTAGCCGCGCTGGCGCATGTCGGCGCGCGTGACGTTCAGCGTCCAGGCCTGGCTTGCGTAAAACGTGGCGTGATCCAACGGCGATAGGTGCTCAATACGCTCGACGTTTCCAGGCCAGTCGATCGTGTCGGGATATAGGGGTCCGGCAACGGCGAAGCGTAAGTCAGGGCGTCGCCGCGCCGGCTCGATCAACAGGCGCTCCAGGGCGGGCTGCCGGTCGGGGCTATACGTGCCGAGATAGCCGAGATCCCAGCGCCGTGGCATGGGTATTGGCCGGTGCCGCGCGGGATCGACCGTGCAATAGAGCGGGCGGGCCAATCGCGCGCCGTACTCGCGCTCCAGTACGCGCAAGGTCGGGCCGCCGGTGAACGAGAGATAGAGGTCGAACAGCCGGATCTGCTCGGCCCGGAGATAGCCCACGCCGCCCTGCGCAAGCGCGTGCATCGTCACCGGCGTATCGATGTCATAGAAACAGAACAGCGTACGCGCGTCCGGTGCGATCCGGTCGATGACATCGGCCCCCTCCGGCACATAAGAACCGATGATGACCGCATCCGCCTGTGCCACGTCGGGCGCGTGGCGATCCAGCTCGGCAAGGCTGTCATAGAAGCGAAGCGCGCAGAAATCCGGCTTCGGCAGGTCGCGATGCGCCGCGTACCAGGGCTGCTCACGCTCCAGGAACAGCACCTCGTGTCCACGCGCGTCCAAGGCGCGCAGCAGGGCGCGATAGGTGGTGGCGTGGCCGTTCCCCCAGGATGAGCTGAGACTGAGGCCGAGGAAGACCAAGCGCATTGCGTGTCCCCTAGGCGGCGGCCGCGCGCTTGCGGGCGAGCGCGTCGCGGAACAGCCGATCGACGATGCGGGCGCGCTCGGCATAGGTGTGCTCGGCCAGGATGCGCGCACGCGCCTGCTGGCCAATCGCCTTGGCGCGCGCGGGCGTGAGCCGGGCCAGATGCTCGGCCACGTCGCGCCCGTCACGGGCGACCAGCACCTCCGTTTCAGGTCGCAGGAACAGCTCAATCCCCTCCCAAGCGTCGGTGATCAGGCAAGCGCCCGCGCCAGCCGCCTCGAAGACGCGGGTCGCCGGGCAGAATCCCATTGCGGCCATGCTCTCGCGCGCCACGTTCAGCACGGCGAGCGCGGAACAGTTGAAGGCGTTGTGCCGCTCGGTGCCGACATGGCCGATGGCGCGCACATTGGCGGGCATGGGCTTGCCATCCCAGCCCGATCCGCCGAGCAGGAATTGACGGTCGGGCAGGCGCGCGGCGGGATCGAGGAAAAAGGCCTCCGCGCGCGCCTCGCGGTCAGGCATCCGGTTCGCAAGAAAGGAAAGATCCGCCACCAGCGCCGGGTCCGGGGCAACCGGGAAGTGCGTCGCGGGATCGAGGGCATTGTAGATCGGCCAGCACGCGGCAGCGCCGAAGCCGCGATACGCCTCGACGACGGGCGCACCGCCGCCATAGGTCAGCACCATGTCGAGTTGCGGGAGAATGGCATGGAGCGGGTGCGATGCGTCGGCGCGGAGATCGGCCAAGGTCGCGGGCGCATCCACGTCCCAGAACACACGCAGCGCATCGGCACGCGGCGCAGTGCGCAGCGCGGCGAGCAGCGCATCGTCGTACACGCCAACCCCGCTTGCCTTCACCACGACATCGGCGCGCGCGGCCTCGGCCAGCACGGTGCGGAGGCCCGACTCAGTCGCTGGATAGACGACCGAGCGTGCCCAGACGGGCGGATCGATGTCGCGGTGCGATTGCCGGTCGAAGGCGTCGGGTTCATAGAAGGTGACATCCCATCCGAGACCGGCGAGCGGTTCCAGCAACCCCCGATAATAGGTCGCGGCGCCGTTCCAGTAGGCCGAGAGCAGGCTCGACCCGTAAAAGGCGAGGCGCATCAAGCCGTCTCCATCGGTCGTGCGGCGCCGAGGTGCGCGAGGATCGCCAGCAATTCATCCACGCGGTGCGCGCAGGTGTGGCGGGCGGCGATCGTGGCCAACCCAAGCGCGGCAAGCGTACGGCGCAACCCGGCATCCGCGGCGAGCGCGCGCATGTGGGCGCGCATGTGTTCGGGTGTTTCGGCCATCAGGAAATCGCGCCCCGGCGTGAACAGCGCCTCGGAATCCCGCCAAGGCGCCGAGACCAAGGGGATGCCGCAGGCCAGCGCCTCGAACATCCGAATGGTCGGGATGCCTGGCAAGTGGGTGACGTAGAAGCGCCGCGGAACATGCACGGTCATCAAATGGCGCGCGAACACCGCGGGCACCTGGGCGTTGGGCAACCAGCCACGGTACCGTGCGCCAGCCACCTCCAACGCGGCAAGCGCGTGGTCGGGATAGCGGACGCCATGAATGTCGAGCGGCAGACCAACGGCGCGAGCGGGTTCCAGCAGGAAGTCGTGCAGCTCCTGGCTCCGCTCCTCGTCACCCCAGTTGCCAATCCAAACCACGCCGGCGCGCTTCCGTTCGACGGCGGGGGGGCGGAACAGGCGCGTATCGGCCGCCTCGTGCCAAATAAAGGCGCGCGCGCCCCAGCCATGATCGCGATAGACTCGTGCCAGCGTCTCACCAAATGCGAGAACGCCGTCATAGCCGGAGAGGTCGAAGGCGTGGATCGCGGCGGGGTCGCTCACCGCGCGGTGGTGTGTGTCGTGGAATAGAAGCCGGAAGCGCCCGCCCGTGGCGCGCTTGCGCCCGATCGCGGCCACCAAGGCGGGGTCGTTCCATTCATGCACGATCACCGCGTCCGCGCCGTCGAGCATCGCATCGAGATCGGGGCCAATGAAGCCCGCGATTCGCGCCAGATCGGGAAAAGCTGTGGCAAAGCAGTCGAGGGCACCCGGGCCATGGTCGCGTAGAAGATTGAGGCGGCTCCAGCCCTGGTCAGGCTCGTAGGCGCGCACATCGTGCCCGCGCGCGATCAGATCCCGCAGAACACCGCGCAGGAAATGAGCGTTCCCGTGGTTCCAGCAGGAGGCGAGGGAATGCGTGAAGTAGACGAACCGCATTACGCCGCTCCGTGGGCGGGCGCGCGAGACATCGCCCAGTGCAACCGCAGCGTCGCCGAAGCCATCGTGTCCGCGCTGTAGACGCGAGCGCGGGCGCGGGCGGCGTCAGAAAGGCCCGGTTCGCGCATCGCCGCATCGAGTGCGCGAGCGATGGCATCCGGATCGC
>DATFDN010000004.1:0-6569 GCA_035252035.1 Acetobacteraceae bacterium
AGCGCGGGCGAGCTGCTCCCCCATGCGTGCGTCGCCACCTTGGACCATGCCGCATGAAAGCTGAGGAGGACGGATTGCGTGCGCTGGCCGAAGCGGCCGGCGTCGCGTTCAAATGGAAGAACTACGCGGGCGAACCGCGCGAAGTGACGCCGGATGCGCTCCGCCGCGTGTTGACCGCGCTCGGCTATCCCTGCGAGACCTCGGACGAGATAGCGGCGAGCCGCGAGCGTCTTGCCCCCGCGCCGGGACTAGCTGGGCTGCCGCCGCTGGTGACAGCCGTGGCGGGGACGCCCACCCGCCTGCCTCTCGGCGCCGAGGCGGCACGCCACGCCCTGCTGCTGACCGAGGCCGGGGGGGAGCGGGAAATTCGCCTGCGTCCATCACGCAACGGGACCGAGATGCCGGTCGTCTCGGAACCAGGCTATCACCGGCTCGCGCTCGGCGAGCGCGAGATCGTGCTTGCCGTCGCCCCCGAGCGCGCGACGGGCGTCCGGGAACTCGCCGGAAGCGCGTGCCCTTGGGGACTGGCGGCGCAGGTGTATGGGCTGCGCCGCCATGGGGATGGCGGCATCGGCGATGCCGAGTGCGTGGCCCAGCTTGCCCGATCCGCGGCCCAGCTCGGCGCGGACATGCTGGCGCTCAGCCCCGTCCACGCCCTGTTTCCCGCCGAGCCGCACCGGTTCGGCCCCTATTCTCCATCCAGCCGGCTCTTCCTCAACCCGCTCCATGCCGCGCCTTCGTTGCTGTTCGGGCCGGCCCGTGTCGCGGCCGCGGCGGCGCAGGCCGGAGTCGCGCGCACGCTGACTCGCCTGGAGGCACTGGAGTTGATCGACTGGCCGGCGGCCTCGGACGCCAAGCTGGCCCTGTTGCGCGCGCTCTTCGCCCAGTTCTCGGCCAATGACGACATCCCGGACGCGTTGCGCGCCGACTTCGCCCAGTTCCAGGCGGATGGCGGCCAGCTGCTCGCCGACCACGCCCGGTTCGAGGCCCTTCAGGCCGAACAGGTCGCGCGCGATCCCGGCTTGAGTGACTGGCGAAGCTGGAGCAGCGATCTGCGCGACGCGCGTGGACCCACGGTGGAGGCCTTCGCCCAGGCGCATCGGCGCGAAGTGCTGTTCCATGTCTTCCTGCAATGGGTCGCCGACCGCTCGCTGGGCGAGGCGCAGCGCCGAGCGCGCCAGGCAGGAATGCGCGTTGGGCTCATCGCCGATCTCGCCGTGGGCATGGATCCGACCGGCAGCCATGCCTGGAGCCGGCCGGGCGACATCCTGAACGGGCTCTCGATCGGCGCTCCGCCCGACCTGTTCAACCCGAACGGGCAGCAATGGGGGATCACCTCCTTCTCGCCCCAAGCCTTGCGCGCTGGAGGGTTCGCGCCGTTCCTGGCGACGCTGCGCGCCGCGCTGCGCAACGCGGGCGGGGTGCGGATCGACCACGCCATGGGGTTGCAGCGCCTCTGGATGGTGCCCGAGGGCGCCTCGCCCGCCGATGGCGCCTATCTCAGATACCCGCTGACCGACATGCTGCGCTTGCTCGCGCTCGAATCGCACCGCCACCGCGCCGTTGTCGTGGGCGAGGATCTCGGGACTGTGCCGGAAGGATTTCGCGACGCCTTCGACCAGCACGGGATTTATGGAATGCGCGTTCTGTGGTTCGAGCGCGGCGATAAGGAGTTCACCGAGCCGGCGCGATGGGACCGGGGTGCGATGGCCATGACCTCCACCCACGACCTGCCACCCTTGGCGGGGTGGTGGCAGGGCGCCGATATCGCGTTGCGCGCCCAGCATGGCGTGCTCGGTCCGGATCAGCGCCCCGAAGAGCTTGAGGCCGAGCGCGAAGTGGACCGCGCCGCGCTGTGGCGGGCGATGACCCAATCCGGCGCTGCCTCCGGTCCGCAGCCCGAGCAGGCGGATCGCTTCGTGGACGCCGCATTGCGATACGTCGCCAGCTCGGCCTGCGCGCTGTGCCTCCTGCCGCTTGAAGACGTGCTCGGCCAGGTCGAGCAGCCCAACCTGCCGGGCACGATCGACGAACACCCCAACTGGCGGCGGCGGATGCCGGAATCGGCCGCCACTCTGCTCGACGCACCCGAGGTCGCGCGGCGGCTCAAGACAGTGGCGGCGGCACGTCCGCGGGAGACCCCTCCGTGACCGCGCCCCGCGCCACGATGCGCTTGCAGCTCCACAAGGGCTTCACCTTCGAGGATGCCGCGCGGCTCGCGCCGTACATGGCCCGGATCGGCGTCAGCCATCTTTATTCCTCGCCGATTCTCACCGCCCGCGCCGGCTCCATGCACGGCTATGACGTGGTTGATCCGACCAGGGTCAATCCCGAGCTGGGCGGCGAGGACGCGTTTCGCCGGCTCGTGGCCGCGCTGCGGGCCGAGAAATTGGGCATCGTCGTGGATATCGTGCCCAATCACATGGCGGTCGGCGGCGAGAACTCATGGTGGATGGACGTGCTGCGGCACGGCCGAGCCAGCCCGCATGGCGACGTGTTCGATATCGACTGGCGCCCAGACAACCCCTTGCTGGATGGCAAGGTGCTGCTGCCGGTGCTTGGGAAGCCGTATGGCGAGACGCTGGCGGATGGTGAGATCCGCCTGGCGCGCGATTCCTCGGGCGTGGTGGCGCGCTACTTCGACAACGCCTTCCCAATCCGCCCGGAGGACGAATCCGAGATCGCCGCGCTCGGGCTTGGCGCCTACGATCCCACGGAAACGGACGGCCGCGCCCGGCTGCATCGGCTGCTGGAGCGCCAGCATTACCGGCTCGCCTTCTGGCGCACCGCGGCCGACGAGATCAACTGGCGGCGCTTCTTCGACATCAACGAGCTGGCCGGTGTCCGCGTCGAGGAAGAGCGCGTGTTCGAGGCGACGCACGCCGCTTTGTTCCGTCTCTATGCCGAGGGCCTGATCGACGGAATGCGTGTAGATCACGTGGACGGACTTTCCGATCCGCGCGGCTACTGCCGGCGGCTGCGCGCGAGGCTCACGGAGTTGGAACGGAAGCGGCCGGCGGATGCCCCGCCCGGACCCGCCTACCTGATCGTCGAGAAGATCCTTGGCGCCGGCGAAAGCCTGGCCGAGGATTGGCAGGTGGACGGCACCAGCGGCTACGACTTCATGGATGCCGTCAGCGCCGTGCAGCACGATCCCGGCGCGGCCCCTGCCCTTTCCGCGCTGTGGGCCGCGCTCTCGGGCGGCTCGCCCGACTTCAGGCCCGAGGAGGTGGCGGCGCGGCGCGAGATCCTGGACAGCGGCTTCGCCGCGCAGCTCGACTCCGCCGTGGGCGCGCTGCACTGCGTCGCGCTGCTCGATCCCGCGACGCGCGATGTCTCCCGCCCGGCGATCCGGCGCGCGTTGATCGAGCTGCTGGCGCATTTTCCCACGTATCGCAGTTACGCGGGCGACGGGCAGCGCCCGTCCGGCGACGAGGCCATGTTCACCCGCGCGGTCAAGGGCGCCACATCGGCGCGCGGACCCGCGCGGCCGGAGGTGGTGCGGCTCATCGTCTCTTGGCTGAGCGCACCCGGCAACCCTGCCCAGCGCGTGGCGGCGACACGCTTTCAGCAGCTCAGCGCCCCAGTCGCCGCGAAAGCGGTCGAGGACACCGCGTTCTACCGCTACGGGCGGCTGCTCTCGCGCAACGACGTGGGTTTCGACGCGGCCCGCCTGGGCAGCGAACCGGCGGAGTTTCACCGGCTCGCCATGGAGCGCCGGGCGCGCTTCCCGAATTCGATGCTCGCCACCGCGACTCACGACCACAAGCGCGGCGAGGACGTGCGCGCCCGCCTGGCGGTGCTGTCGGAATGCCCCGAGGCGTGGGCGGAAGCGGTGCGCGGCTGGATGGAGCGGAACCGGCGCCATCGGACCAGCGACGACGCCCCATCGTCCGGCGACGAGGCCATGCTGTACCAGATGATCGTCGGCGCCTGGCCGACGATGCTGGGGACTGGGGACCGCCCTGGCCGCCGCGAATTCATGAAGCGGCTCGCCGGCTGGCAGGAGAAGGCCCTGCACGAGGCGAAGCTGCGCACGAGCTGGACTTCGCCCGATGCCGAGTACGAGCGGGCGGCGCGCGGCTTCCTGGAAGCCGTGATGGGCGATGACGGTTTCGCCGCGGAGGCGGCCGGCTTCGCCGACCGGATCGGGCCGGCCGGAGCCGTCAATGGGCTGGCCCAGGCCGTGCTGAAGCTGACGGTGCCGGGCGTTCCCGACTTCTATCAAGGCACCGAGTTCTGGGATCAGAGCCTGGTCGATCCCGACAACCGGCGTCCCGTTGATTTCGACGCGCGCGAGGCCGCCCTCAACGCGGAACTGGCGCCGGCCGCGCTGGTGCGAGACTGGCGCGATGGGCGGGTGAAGCAAGCGGTCATTGCCCGAGTCTTGAGCCTACGGCGGGCCGCCCCTCCCCTGTTCGCGCGCGGGGATTATGTTCCTCTGACGGCCTTCGGGCCAAACGCCAAGCGTGTGATCGCCTTCGCCAGGCGGCAAGGCGATTCGGCGCTGCTCGTCATCGTGCCGCGCCTGTCGCTCGGGTTGATGGGCGAGGCAGGCTCGCCCTCGTTGTCCCGTGCGGCCTGGGGGGACACCGCCATCGAATTGCCGGCCTGGCTCGGCGGACGTGGATTGCGTGACGCGATCGGCGGGGCCGAAATCCGGGCGGAGGCGCGGCTGGCGATTGGACGGGTGCTCGAAACTTTTCCCATGGTCGTGCTGGCCAGCTAAATTCACCCTCCTCTCACGTTCGGTTCCCGTCTGGCACGACTCGGGGGTCACGGCTATTGTCCGCCGCCGCTTGGCCCGACGTTCCGGATTCTGCGGTGCGTCCCTCGGGTTGGGATCTTTCTTGGAGACCACCGCTTGCCCCGATTTCGCGTCTGGCTGCTCGTTGCCGCGTGCGTTTTGCCGATGGTCCCGGCCGCGAATTCGTTCGCCCAGGGGACCGCCGCGCGGGCTCACGCCCAGGCGCGCGCGCGTCCGGCGGCGAGGGCGCGGGCGCCGTCCGGCATCGTCGAGGCGATCCGGGTCGAAGGCAACCGGCGGATCGATGCGAGCACGATCCGTTCCTACATGCTGGTCCAGCCCGGCCAGCCCTTCGATCCCGCGGAGATCGATCGCAGCGTGAAGACGCTCTACGCGACCGGCCTGTTCCAGGACGTGAGCATCACCCCGCAGGGCAATACCCTCGTGGTGCGTGTCGTGGAGAATCCCGTCGTCAACCGCGTCATCTACGAGGGCAATCACGTCCTGACCGATGAACAGCTCAATGCCGTCACCCAGTTGCGCGCCCGCTCGGTGTTCACGCCCGCCGCCGCCGAGGCCGACCGCAAGCGCATTCTGGACGCCTATGCCGCGCGCGGGCGCTATGACGCGATGGTGGAGCCGGAGATCATCCGTCTGCCCGAAAACCGAGTGAACCTCGTCTTTCGCATCCACGACGGCCCCGAGACGCTGATCAGCCGGATCGTGTTCGTGGGCAATCATGCCTATAGCGAGGGCACGCTCGCCAATGTCATCAATAGCCGCCCGCAGCGATGGTGGGCGTTCCTGTCCACGGCGGACCAGTACACCGCTGAGAAGCTTGGCTTCGATAAGGAGCTGCTGCGCCGCTTCTATCTGAGCCATGGCTATGTTGATTTCGAGGTGACGAACGCCACCGCCGAGCTGGCGCCAGATCGCAAATCGTTCTTCCTGACCTTTGTGCTGCACGAAGGCGAACGCTATCGGGTTGGTAAAATCACGATCAACTCGCAAATTCGCGGCATCACGCCCGGGCAGCTCCGCGCCGACCTGAAGCTGGCGCAGGGCGATTGGTACAACGGCGACGCCGTCGGCCGCACGGCGGACGCGATGGAGGATGACGTGCGCACGCGCGGCTACGCCTTCGTGCAGGTGACGCCGCGCATCGAAAGCGATCCGAAGACCCGCACCGTCTCGCTCGCCTTCGATGTGACCGAGGGGCCACGCGTGTTTGTCGAGCGCATTGATATCACCGGCAACACCGTGACGCAGGACAAGGTGATTCGGCGTGAGTTGCGGATCGCGGAGGGCGATGCATACAATCAAGAGCTGCTGCGCCGCTCGCGCCAGCGGCTGCAAGACCTGAACTACTTCAACAATGTCACGATCGCCACCGCGCCCGGCTCGGCACCCGACAAGGCGATCATCACCACGGCCGTGGAGGAGAAGGCCACCGGCGAGTTCAGCCTCGGCGGCGGCTACTCAACCGACGCCGGCTTCCTGCTCTCGACCGGCATCCGCCAGAGCAACTTTCTCGGCTCGGGGATCGATGCTGGCATCAACGGCGTGCTGGCGCAGAAGCAGAGCTCCATCAACTTGACAGTGAACGATCCCTACTTTCTGGACCGCAACCTGCTGCTGGGGGGCGATGCGTTCCTGATCCAGACCAACTCCCTCGGCGTCGAGCCGTACAACGAGCGCCGGGAAGGCGGGACGATCCGCCTTGGTTACGATGTGAACGAGCACTTGCGGCAGGTATGGAGCTACTCGCTCGTCAACCGGACCGTGTACGACGTGACCACGACGGATTTCTTCATCCAGAGCC
>DATFDN010000005.1:0-8119 GCA_035252035.1 Acetobacteraceae bacterium
TGAACTGGGCCGCCAGACACAAAATCTTGGGGATGAAGCTGTGGGAAACCTGTGCCCAAGCTGTGGACGACTCTTGCCGCGCCGCGCGCGGTGGACCATTGGGCCAAGGCTCCGTATATGGCCCGCCATGAACCTTGGCACGTGGCTCTTCACCAAGCTGAAAGGCCGCCTCGTCGGCCAGGACGCGGACGGCAATGCCTATTATGAGGAACGCCGCGCCCGCCCTGGGCTGCGGCCGCGCCGCTGGGTGATGTACGCCGGCGAGCCCGAGGCCACGAAGGTGCCGCCGGAGTGGCACACTTGGCTGCACTACACCACCGAACAGCCCCTGCCCCTCTCGGCCCGCCAGCCTTGGCAGAAGCCGCACATTCCCAACCCGACCGGAACGCCCGAAAGCTACCGCCCGCCGGGCCACGACTATCGAGGCGGGGAACGGGCGGCGGCAACTGGCGATTACGAAGCCTGGACGCCAGGCACCTGATGCGCGGACGCAACCCCATCGAGGTGCTGACGGGCATCCTCGTGCTGATCGTGGCGGTGGGATTCCTCGCCTACGCGATCTCCAACTCCGGAACCGGGCCGAGCGGCGGCGGGTACCCGCTGTACGCGAGCTTCGACAACATCGCTGGCCTGAACATCGGATCGGATGTGCGCCTCGCGGGGGTCAAGGTGGGCAGCGTGCAGGCCGAGACGATTGATCCCAAGACCTATCTGGCCCGCGTGACTCTCGACATCCGGCAAGGGATCTTGCTGCCCAAGGACAGCAGCGTCTCGGTCTCCAGCGAAAGCCTGCTCGGCGGCGTGTATTTGGCCATATCGCCGGGCGGCGACGAGCAGATGCTCAAGCCCGGCGAGTCGTTCACGGCGGCGCAAGGGGCGATCAGCCTGCAAGACCTGCTCGGCAAGTTCATCTTCAGTGCCAGCAACATGGCGAGCGCGATGGGCGCGGGCGGCCAGTCCGGCGCGAGCAAGCCGGCGGGCGCCGCTCCAGCGTCTCCCGGAGGGGCCGCGCGATGATCGCCCCGCCCGCCATCTGGCCGCAATCCGACGGGGCGCCGGTGTCCTGCCGCGAGAAGCTGAAGATGCTGGCGGAGAACCATGCCGAGCTGGCGCAGGCGTTGCAGGATGCCTTCGAGGACGCGGTGCTGATGGGCGTGGACGAGGACGCGATGCGCCGCATCCTGCACGACATGGTGGCCGGGCTGGAGAGCCCGAAGCGGGCGCGGTGAGGCGCGGCCTCGCCGTCGCGGCCTGTCTGTTGCCGCTTTCGGCGGGGATGGCATGGTCCCAGGCCCCTCCCCCGCCTTCCGGCTGGTTGCCGCGCAACGAGGCGGTGCTGGAAGTGCTCGACAAGATCAACGCGGTCAGCCGCGACTACACGGTGCAGGTCGGCCAGTCGGTCCAGGTCGGCTCGCTCACCATCGCCGTGCAATCCTGCCAGGCCCGTCCGCCGGACCAGCCGGCGGACGCGGCGGCGCTGCTCGACATCACCGACGGCCATGCGGGCGAGCCTGGCTTCCATGGCTGGATGCTGGCGCAGGAGCCCTGGGTCGCGATGCTGCAAAGCCCGGTTTATGATGTGCGGGTGATCCAATGCCAGTGATGCCGCCCCTGCCCCCCTTCGCGCGCTCGGCCCTGCTGCTCGACGTGGACGGCACGCTGCTCGACTTCGCCCCGACCCCGGAGAGCGTGATCGTTCCGCCGGACCTGCTTGCCTCCCTTGGGCGGATCAAGGCGGCGCTGGGCGGCGCGCTGGGCGTCATCAGCGGGCGGGAGATCGCGCAGGTGGACCGGCTGCTCGATGCCGCGCCGCACGCCGTCGCCGGCGAGCATGGCGGCGCGATCCGCCACGCGCCGGACGCTCCGGTGGAGCGCCCACCCCTGCCGACTGCGCCCGCCGCTTGGCTGGATCGCGCCGAGCAAAGCGTCGCCGCCCATCCCGGCACGCGGCTGGAGCGCAAGACGCGCGGCTTCGTCCTGCACTACCGGGGGGCGCCCGAGGCCGGTCCCGCCTTCGGCGCGCTGCTGCGCGGATTGGTGGCGGAGTCGCCCGCGTTCGAGTTGCTCGACGGCAACATGGCCTGGGAGATCCGCCCGCGCGGCGCCGACAAGGGGGCCGCCGTGGCCGCGTTGATGGCCCGCCCGCCCTTCGCGGGCCGGCTGCCGGTCTTCATCGGCGACGACGTGACCGACCACGACGGCATCCGCATGGCCCGCGCCATGGGTGGCGCGGGGCTGCTGGTCGCGGATGTCTTCGCCAATCCGGCGGGTGTGCGCGCCTGGCTGGCGCGGGTCGCGGAGGACGGCGGATGGTGAAGCGGCTTCAGGACTTCGCCGCGCTCTCCTTCGATTGCTACGGCACGCTGATCGATTGGGAGACCGGGTTGTGGGCGTCGTTGCAGCCACTGCTGGATCGTATCAACCCAGCGCCTTCGCGTGAGGCCGCCCTGGCGCGTTTCGCCGAGACGGAAGCGCAGGTGCAGCGGGAAGCGCCGGGGCTGCGCTACGCGGCGGTGCTGGCCGAGGTCCACCGGCGTCTGGCGGCAGCCTGGGGCGCCGCGCCGGACGAGGCGGCGGCCTCCCGCTTTGGTGCCGGCGTGGGCGACTGGCCCGCCTTTCCCGACACGCCGGAGGCGCTGCGCCGGCTCAAGCAACGCTACCGGCTGGTGATCCTGTCCAACGTCGATAACGCCAGCTTCGCGCGCACGCTGCCCCGGCTGGGCGTGGCCTTCGACGATGTGTTCACCGCCGAGGACATCGGCTCCTACAAGCCCGATCCGCGCAATTTCGCGTACCTGATCGCGCGCCTGGCCGAGCGGGGCATCGCGCGCGAGGCGATCCTGCACGTCGCGCAGAGCCTGTTCCACGACCACGTCCCGGCCAATGCGGCCGGCCTCGCCTCCGCCTGGATCGACCGCCGCGCCGGGGCGCAAGGCTCGGGCGCGACGGTGCCGCCGCCGCAAGGCGTGCGCTGGGATTTCCGGTTCGAGAGCCTGGCGGCGCTGGCGGATACGTGCGACCCCTCCCCCAAGCCTACGGCGACCACACAAGTGCGGAACAGTTGATTGGACCAGAGAAAATGAGGTGATCGCCAGCGAACCGCCGCTTCACCTCTCCCGCTTGCGGGAGAGGTCGCCGCGCGCTTGCGGCGGGTGAGGGTGAGGTGGGCGAGCCCCTCACCCGGCTCGCTTCGCTCGCCGACCTCTCCCGCAAGCGGGAGAGGTGCGAGAGAACCAAGGTGACGCGGAGCGCGCCATGCTTGCCCGTCATCGCGAGGAGCGAAGCGACGAAGCGATCCAGGCTGGCGGCCTTTGCCTGGATTGCTTCGCCTGCGGCGCGCAATGACAGTCAGCATCCGTGGCGCAACCAAGGAAATCCTGCTCAGGTTCATGCCGGCGAACCCGGCGGTAGGCCGTAGCGCGCCCGCAAGGCCGCAGCCTTATCGGCGCGGCCGAGCGCGGCGAGGGCATTGGCCGTGACGCGCGCCCAGCCCTTTGTCCAGGGATGCTCCGGACCGAGCGCCCTTTCCCGGATCGCCAGCGCCCGCTCAAACAGCGGCCGCGCGCCCGCCAAGTTGCCCTGAGCTTGGAGCAGGCAAGCGAGGTTGTTGAGGCTCGTTGCGGTCTCGGGGTGCTCGGGGCCGCACGCCTTTTCCCAGATCGCCAGCGCCCGCTCAAACAGCGGCCGCGCGCCCGCCAGGTCGCCCTGATCCCGGAGCAGGAGAGCAAGGTTGTTTAGGCTCATTGCGATGTGGGGGTGCTCGGGGCCGCACGCCTTTTCCACGATCGCCAGCGCCCGTTCAAAGAACGGCCGCGCCTGCGCGTAAGCCGCGAGCGCCCGGTGCCGGTAAGATGCAAGGCGGTCCAGGAGCCGACTCACCGCCACCTCTGCGCTTTCCGGCACGCCAGTCTCGCTTGCGACCAGCCCCAGGGCCAGCGGGTCTAGCCGCCGCGCCCGGGGCCAGCTCCGTGGCTCGCGGAACACGTCGCCCGGATAGACCGCCGCCAGAACCGCCACCAGTGCCCGCCGCGCACCGTCCCGTGCCTTGCCGGACAGCCGTGCCTCGGCGATCTCGCGCACCAAACGGTGCAGGCGCACGGTGTCCGTCACGACCTCCGGCTCGCGCTCGTCCGCGATGGCCTCGCGGTCCACCAACGCGAAGGCGCGCAGCGCGGCCACGGCCTCGTCGAGCCCGTCCCCGTCGAGCAAGGCGGCGAGTGGCTCGCCGAGGGCCTCCCGCCCCTCCCGGAGCAGGAACAGGGGCACCGGCTCCGGCGCGAGCAGGGCCAGGTGCGCGATCAGCTTCTCGGCGGCCGGGTGCAGCCACGCCGCTTTCTCAATGGCCAGGCCGAAGGTCTTCGCGACCGTGAGGCCGTCGTGGTACTCCGTAGGCGCATCGCGCCCCGTGTCGAGCAGCCGCGCGGGGGAAGCCGCAAAGCGCCGCGCGTACTCGGCGAGGGGGATTTCCAGCCGCTCGCAATAGGCTGCCGCCTGCTCGTGCGCCAGCGGCAGCCCGCCCAGCGCCTCCGACAGCACCTCGGCCGCCTCGCGCTCCGCCGCGCCGCGCCCCGTGCGCGCGAGCAAGTATTTAGCCCCGATCGCCTTGGGCCAGAGCCGGATCTCGACCGGCTCGGCCACCCCCCGCCAGGCGTGGGCGTTGGAGGTGACGAGCACGCGGGCGGCCCCGCCGCCCGGCAGGTAGGGCGTGAGGGCACGCGCGTCGAGGGCGTTGTCGTAGATAAGCAGGATGCCCTCGCCCTCGTGGCGCAGCCGCTCCCTGACCACGGCCAGCGCCGGCTCCTCCTTGTCCTCGGCCCCGACCCAGCCCAGCCGCACGCCGAGCGCCACTAGGTCGGCGCGCATCGTGGGCTCGGTCTGCGCGCGCACCCACCAGGTCGCGCGGTAATCGCCGCGGTGCCGCTCGGCATAGGCGGCGGCGAGCATGGTCTTGCCCACGCCCCGCAAGCCGTGCAGCGCCGTGATCGCGACCCGGCCCTGATAGCGCCCGAGCGCCGCCCGCATCGCTTCCAGCGCGTCCTCGCGCCCCAGGAAATGCTCCGGCACATGCACGGGGACATTGGAGACTGCGACCACGCGCCCCGGAAAGGCGGCGGCATCGGGCCTGACGGGCGCCGCGAGGAAGTCGCGCAGGCGCAGACGCGCCGTGTCCTCGGGCATGCCGAACAGCTCGCAGCGGCGGATGTGGTCGCTGAGCGTGGGCAGGCGGCAGGGCTTGACCACGACGAGCAGGACGAAGCCGGGCCGCTTGGCGGCAGCCTGCCAGAGCGCGGCATTGCGCTCCAGGGTCGAGTAGGGGGCCTTGAGGTACTCGTCCGAGACCACGCAGAGCACACGGTCGGCCGCGTCGTGGCGCCGCTCCATCCAGGCGTAGATGTCGTCTCCGCCCTTGATCTCCCATTCCCAGACGTGCGGCACGTGGCCGAGCGCTCCGAGTTCCTTGGCGATCCAGTGCGCCAAGTCCCGATCGCTGCTGGTATAGCTGACGAAGACGTCAGCCATGCCTACACAATCGCCCGCGCAACATGCGCCCGGTACACCGGCCGTTGCAGCAACCGCTCATACCATCCGGCCAGGTTCGCCACCTCCGGCCGGTCGAATTCCATGTTCAGCCAGCGATGCACATGCACCCCCCAGCACATGTCGGCCAAGGTGAGCGAATCGCCGCAGATGAACGGGTGCTTGCCCAACTGGGCGCCGATCAGGCCCCAGGCATTCGCCGCTTCTCCGATCGCCTGCGCGATCGCCGCGTGGTCGCGCTTCTCGGGCGGGGTGCGGATCAGGCCGATGAACAGGATGCCTTGCGGACGGTTGAGCACGGTCTGTTGCGCGTCCATCCACCGGTCGATATCGGCCCGCCGGCGCGGCTCGCGCGGGAACAGCGCCGAGTCGGGCGCGTGGGCGGCGCAGAGATAGCGCAGGATGGCGTTGCTTTCCCACAGCGTGAACCCGTCCTCCTGCCAGGTGGGGACAAGCCCCGTCGGGTTCATCGCGCGGTATTCCGGCGTGTCGGTCTTGCCGAACGGGCCGCCGACATCCATGCGCTCGTACGGCAGGTGCAGCTCTTCCAACAGCCAGATCACCTTCATCACGTTGCTCGACGTGGATCGGCCCCATAGGATGCGGCGCATTGGTGCTCCTCCCTCACTCGCCTGCCGCAGGAGGCTAGGCGGGTTGCGAAGAGGAGGGAAGCGGATCAAGGGACGCCCATGAGACCCCCCAGCACGCCAGAAGCCGCGCTGCTGCTCGCCCTCGCGGCGGGCGCGGTGCTGGGCGCCGCCCTCGCCGCGCAGCATTGGGGCGGAGTCGTGCCGTGCGCCTTGTGCCTGGTCGAACGCTGGCCCTGGCGCGCGGCGATCCTGCTCGGACTGGCGGGCATGGTCCTGCCGCGGCGCCTCGCCCGGCTCGCCCTTGGGCTTGGCGTTCTGGCGCTCCTGGCCGGGGCGGGGCTGGGCGCAGTGCATGTCGGGGTGGAACAGGGCGCCTGGCCCAGCCCCCTTCCGGAATGCGCGGCGCCCCCGCTGCGCGGCGCGACGCTCGCCGAGCGCCTCGCGGCGATGCCCGACCGGCCGGCCAAGCCGTGCGACGCGCCCACCTATCTGGTTCCCTCCCTGCCCGTCTCGATGGCGGCGATGAACCTCGGCGCCTCCCTGGCGGTGGGCGGCCTCCTCGCCATTTATCTCGCGCGAACCAGGCGGAGCACGCGATGACGGAGGAGATGCGGTTGCCGGGCGACCCACGGCCGGAGACGGAGGTCGCGCGCATGATCCGGGTCGATCATGCCGGCGAGTATGGCGCGGCGCGCATCTACGCGGGACAACTCGCCGTGCTCGGCCGCCGGCCGAGCGGCGATATCCTGCGGCACATGCAGGCCCAGGAGGAACGCCATCTGCGCACCTTCGCGGATCTGATCGCCCGCCGCCGGGTCCGCCCGACGGCGCTCCTGCCGCTCTGGCACCTGGCGGGCTTCGCCCTCGGCGCGGCCACCGCGGCACTCGGCCAACGCGCGGCGATGGCCTGCACGGTCGCCGTCGAGGAGGCGATTGACACGCATTACGCCAGTCAAGCCGCCCGCCTGGACGGGCGCGAGCCGGAGCTTCGCGCCACGATCGAGGCGTTCCGCGCCGAGGAGTTGGAACACCGCGACATCGGCCTGGAGCATGGCGCCGAACAGGCGCCCCTCTATCGCCTGCTCTCCGCCACCATCAAGGCCGGCTGCCGCGCGGCGATCGCGGTGAGCGAGGTTGTTTAGCCAATCCTTCCAATCCCGCAAGCGCCGGCTTTGATGTCACAACTCATCTTCTACAACTGGGCGTCCGTTTGCAGGTGACGGAGTTGGAAGTGGCTCTCCATCCTCAATGAGCATCTCCAAGGCATTGACTAGAAGGTCTTGTGCTCGCGCAAGAGCTTCTTCGACGGTGCGGCCCCAGGTAGCGCCAGGGAGCCCATCGAAGTAAGCCGTAACCCGCCCGTCCGTCTCAAACTCCAGAATGGCGGGATACTCGTAACGCATTCTCACACCTCCAAGTCTGACCTCGGTAGATCGAGGTCTCTCAGCGTTCATCCGAAAAAACTCCTTGTGGAGGATCAATCGGTTCTGCCCCCCGTCATTCCCGCGAAAGCGGGAATCCAGGCAGGCGGTACGAGTTTGCTGGCCGCCTGGACCCCCGCTTTCGCGGGGTGACGCGAATCTCCCGAAACCACAGGCATTGTTCTCGGACAGACACTAAGGGATCTTTATTCTCCCCCTCCCCTTGCTGGAAGAGGCTGGGGGAAGGGGTTCCCGCACCCCCAGCCCCGTCCCTCTCCGCAAACAAGCCTCCGCCTCGTCCGTGAACCCGCCGCCCCGCCGGTGCAGCACCAAACCTGGCAGCACGGCCAGCGTCTCCCGCCCGCCCCGCACCGCGCTCAGCACCACGAGCTTCGCCGTCTCGCCCTCATGGGGCCAAAGCGGGAACAGCCGCACGCTGCCGCAGCGGGCGCGCGCGCAACCCGTCAGCGCCTCCTCAAGCCGCGCGGGCGGCAGGATCAGGCTCAACGTGCCGCGATGGCGCAAGGCGCCGCCGAGCGCCGCCGCCCACGCCGCGACCTCGCCCGCGCC
>DATFDN010000006.1:0-4890 GCA_035252035.1 Acetobacteraceae bacterium
TCAGCCGGTGCGCCAAGGCCGCGAGCTGGCGCGCGTCCGGCGCGGCGCGCATCAGCGCGACATCGCGCGCGGCGCTGTCGGCGAAGCTCTGCACCAGCCCCGAAAGCCGGGCCGGATCGGCGCCGAACAGACCGCGCAGCGCCTCCGGATCGAACAGCGCCCCGGCTGGCGCCTCGGCTGGGGCGAGATCCGGGAGCCAGCGCCCGAGCGTGCGCGCCAAGGCGTCGAGCGAAATGGGCTTGGCCAGGAACCCGTCGAACCCGGCGGCGAAGCAGCGCGCGTCCTCGCCTTTCAGCGCATCGGCCGTGACCGCGATCAGTCCGCTGCGCGGCAGCGCGCAGGTCGCCTCCTCGCGCCGTATGGCCTCGGCCAGGCCGAAACCGTCCAGCACCGGCATGTGCAGGTCAAGCAGCACGACCGCGTGGTGGGTCTCCCGCCACCGGGCCAGGGCCGCCGCGCCGTCCTCCGCGACATCCGCCGACAAGCCAAGGAGTTCGAGCTGGCGGAGAATCACTTCGAGATTGACCGGGTGATCGTCGGCAACCAGCAGCCGCGCCGCGCCGGGTCGTGGCGCGGCCGCCGCCGACTTGTGCTGCCCGGCCGTCGCGGGGGGGATGGGGACCGAACCGGCCTCCGCGAGGCGGAGGTCCACCGTGAAGCGGCTCCCGCTGCCCGGCGCGCTCTCCACCGCGACATCGCCCCCCATGAGCTGCGCCAGCCGGCGAACGATCGAAAGCCCGAGGCCGGTGCCGCCGAAACGCCGCGTCGTCGAGCTGTCCGCCTGCGTGAACGGCTCGAACAGGCGCGCGCGCGTCGTCTCGTCCATGCCGATGCCGCTGTCGGTCACGCTCAGGCTCACGCGCACGCCGCCGTCGCCCTCCGCCTGGCTCTCCGCGCTGACGCGGACGTAGCCGTGATCGGTGAACTTGATGGCGTTGCCCACCAGGTTGAACAGGATCTGGCGCACCCGCATCGGATCGCCCATGACCCGGTCGGGACCATCGCCCGGCGGATCGGCGAACAGCGCCAGGCGCTTTTGGCGCGCTTGCGGCAGCATCGTCTCGATCGTGCCGGCCACCAGTTCGCTCAGGCTGAACGGCAGCGCCTCGATGTCCATGCGCCCCGCGTCGATCTTCGAGAAGTCCAGGATGTCGTCGATGATGCGCAACAGGGCCTGGGCGCTCTCGCGCATCACCGCGACGCTGCGCGCCTGCGCCGGCGCCAGCGGCGAGCGTTCCAGCACCTCCATCATGCCGAGCACGCCGTTCATCGGTGTGCGGATCTCATGGCTCATCGCGGCGAGGAAGGTGGATTTCGCGCGGTTCGCCGCCTCCGCCTCGGCCCGCGCGGCCTCGGCGATGTCGCGCTCGCGCTCGGCGGCCTCGCGCGCCGATTGCAGCTCCTCGAACAACCGCGCGTTCTCGATGGCGATCACCGCCTGGTCCGCGAAGGTCGAGACGAGCTCGATCTGCCGTTCAGTGTAGGGTTCCACCCTGGCGCGCCCGAGCCCGATGGCCCCGATCGGCACGCCCTCGCGCATCAGCGGCACGCCGAGCATGGAGCGGATGTTGCCAATCCGCGCGTCGTCCTTCCTGGCGTAGGCGGGATCGTTCCACGCGTCCACGATCTGCACCGTCCGCCGCTCCAGCGCCGCGCGCCCGATCACGGTGCCCTGGCCAGGCAGGATGGCCTGAAGCCGCTCCAGCTTGTCGTAGGCTGGCGACGTGCCGTGACCGACCACGAAACGGTACGCGCCGTCCTGGTGGCGGAAGAGGACCGCCATCTCCGCTTGGCCCAGCGCCTTCGCGCTGGCGAGCACCGCGAGCAGCACGCTGGAGAGGTCGAACGTCGAGCGGCTGATGACGCGCAGGATCTCGCTTGTCGCCGTCCGGCATTCGATCGCCTCCCGCAGCTCGCCCAGAATGTCCGCCACGCCCGCCTGTGCGGGGTCATCGATGAGGCCGGAGCTGCGAAGGTCTGTCATGCGGCCGATCCCTTGAACGTCGCGGCCCGAACAATGGCAGGCTTTGGTCGCATTGCCATCCCGCCCGCCCGGCCGGTTTGTCGCGTCTGTCGCGCGGCCGCCGCCACGGTCCCGGCCCGTCACGCGACGCGACAGACGCGACCGTGATCCGCGCCCGGCGCGATCATGACGCGACACAACTCGGGCAATGTGCCGGTCATCGGCGAAAGGCCGGAAAGGAAGGTTGCCATGAAAACCTCAATGCTTGCCCTCGCCCTGCTCCTCGGCCTTGCGGTCGGCGGCGCGGCGCTGATGCCAAGCGGTCAAGCCCATGCCGCGAACACGTCCTGGACCAATGCCAACAGTGGCGGCGGGAATGGCTGAGTTCGCGGTCAGTGGCGCCGCGCTGATCCTGGCGCTGCTCGGCGACGCCCTGATCGCGCCATCGCCAACGATTTTGTCCAACCAGTGGCCGCCGGCCGAACGGCGCGGCGGACCTCAAGGAACAAGGGAATGCCAGAGATGAAGACGATCATGACCACGGCCGCCCTGCTCACCGTCCTCGGCGGCGGAGTCGCCTTGGCGCAGGGCGCTCCGCCCGGCTACGGCAACTGGCAGAGCGGCTGGCGCGGCGCCGCCGAGGCGCAGCAAGCGCAGGCAATGGCGGCCCCTCGGGCGAACACGACGCGCCCCAATGACCGCGCCGCCCTGGCTCGCAACAGCGGCTCCGCTTCCCTCGCGGGTGAAGCCCAGCGTGCTTATCGCGGAGGCTAGCCGCTCGGTGCTGACACTGGCGTGCCCAGTGTCAGCACGCCCGCGATGCCGGCATCGGTACGGGGAGCGAGGCACATGGGCAGATTCGACCGATATGCCTTCGGCGCGAGCCCGCCGTCCAACGAGGCGGGAACGCCCGAGGCGCTCTCCCACGCGGTCCCGCTCCGGACGCTGGTGATCTACTGCCACGATCCAAGGGCGGCGGACATCCCGAGCGCCGTGGCGAAGCTATTCGACGGCGGGGGCTTTCCCGCTGAGATCATCCTCGATCCCCAAGGGAACCGTGCCGCCTCCTCCACGACCATGTTCCCGGTCGTCGTGTCCGGAGGCCGCACGATCGACGCGCTGCGGTCCATCACCGTCGCGCAGTACCTGTTTGAAATAAAAAACATCGTCGTCGTCCATCACTCATGTCGCCGCCGCGATGTGACCACCGTCACACGTGACGGCATCATCCAGGGGTATGGTGGCGGGCACCGTGGCGACATCTCGGGATTTCACGACGGAGGCAGCATCCGCAACGAGGATCACGAGGCCTCGCTGAGGCGGGACACCGCGCTCATCCGGTCGCATCCCGGCACGCCAGGCCACGTCAACGTCTTCGGCTATTTCTACGACATCGACACCGGCTTGCTCACCGAGGTCGTGGGGGACATGGCCGAGGCCGTTTAGTTGCTGTCTGTCAACACAGGAGTGCGATCATGACAAAGCTCATGCTGACTGCCGGCACCTTCCTGGCGATGGCAACCGCCGCGATGGCGGAGGGCGGGGCGCTGAACGCGGATGGGATGCGGTGGGGCGAAGTGCCTCCCGTGCTCCCAAAGGGCGCGCAACTCGCCGTTGTCTCCGGCGATCCAGGCAAGGACGGGCTTTATGTGGTCCGGCTGCGAATGCCACGGGGCTACAAGATTCCCGCGCACTACCATCCGACGGCCGAATACGTGACCGTGCTCTCGGGCACCTTCCACATCGGAATGGGAGACAAACTCGATCAGGGCAGCGGTCAGGAGCTGCGCGCCGGAGGCTTCGCGGAGGCGCCGGCCGGTATGCACCACTACGCCTGGGCGAGCGGCCCGACCGTGATCCAGATCCATGGCCAGGGGCCGTTCGCACTCACCTACGTCAACCCGGCGGACGATCCAAGCCGGGAGCGGTGACGCTCCCCTGGGCAAACGGCTGCTCGTCTAATCGGGAAAAATGCAAACAGAGCTCTAATGGAGGAAACAACGATGGATGAAACCAAGCTGCACCAATTCATCGGCAAGATGCTCGGTGATCTCGGCGGCGCGCTGAGCGTGCCGCTGGTGCGCATCGGCGACCGGCTGGGCCTCTACAAGGCGCTGCACGCGAACGGCCCGATGACGCCGGGCGAGCTGGCGGCGAGGACGGATATCGCCGAGCGTTACGCGCGGGAATGGCTGTCGCACCAGGCGGCGTCCGGCTATCTCGAGTACGACCCCGGCACCGGAAGGTTCGCCTTGCCTCCCGAACAGGCGATGGTGTTCGCCGAGCCCGATAGCCCCGTCTACATGCAAGGCGGATTCGACCTTGCCGCGTCGATGATGGAGAACCAAGCCCTGGTCGAGCCCGCGTTCCGCACCGGCAAGGGGGTCGGCTGGGGCGAGCAGTCGCAATGCCTGTTCTGCGCCGCCGGCCGTTTCTTCCGCCCAGGCTACCACAACAACCTTGTCGCCTCCTGGCTGCCGGCGCTGGACGGCGTGGCGGCGAAGCTGGAGCGCGGCGCGATGGTGGCCGATGTCGGCTGCGGACACGGGTTCTCAACCGTGATGATGGCCAAGGCGTTCCCCAGATCGACCTTCGTGGGCTACGACTTCCACCCCGGCTCGGTGGAGCAGGCCCGCTCCCATGCCGCGCAGCACGGGGTTAAGGCGAACACGCGGTTCGAAGTGGCCATGGCCAGTGACTTCCCCGGCAAGGATCTGGATCTCGTGACCTTCTTCGACTGCCTGCACGACATGGGCGACCCGGTGGGGGCGGCGCGGCATGTGAAACAGGCGCTGAAGCCCGATGGAAGCTGGATGGTCGTCGAGCCGGCGGCGGGCGACCGGCTGGAGGACAATCTCAATCCCGTCGGCCGGCTCTACTACGCGGGTTCGACGATGATCTGCGTGCCGACCTCGCTCGATCAGCCG
>DATFDN010000007.1:0-3738 GCA_035252035.1 Acetobacteraceae bacterium
CCGCGATTTCGGCGACGAGGCGGAAATCCGCGGGCGCCTCTATCCCGAGGTCGAGCACGCGCTCGCGTCGGCGACCGGCGCCGCGCGCGTCCTCATCTTCGACCACACGATCCGCCGCCGCGTCGAGGGCGCGGAGGACCGTGGCGCGAAGACGCCGCGCCAGCCGGTGCCGCGCGTGCATGTGGATCACACCGCCCGCTCGGGGCCGCAACGCGTGCGCGACCTGCTGCCCGGGGAGGCGGAGGAACTGCTGCGGGGGCGGGTGCAGGTGATCAACCTCTGGCGGCCGCTCTTTGGTCCGCTGCGTGACTTCCCGCTCGCCGTCGCCGACGCGCGCAGCATCGCGCCGGACGAGCTCGTGCCCTCGGATCTCGTCTACCCGGACCGCGTCGGCGAGATCTATTCGGTGCGCCACAGCCCGCGCCACCGCTGGTTCTATGTGCCGGACATGCGAGCGGACGAAGCCCTGCTGCTGAAGTGCTTCGACGGCGCGCTCGACGGGCGCGCGCGCTTCGCGCCGCACACCGCGTTCCAGGATCCGACCGCCGGCCCTGACGCGCGCCCGCGCGAGAGCATCGAGCTGCGCGCGCTCGTCTTCCACCCTGCCTGAACGCAGCGAGGAGGCTCGCGTAGCCCCGCCGGCGAATGTGGAAGGAGACGCAGCCAGTCCGCCGCAACCTTGAATGACCTCCCATCGGGACGGCCTGCTCAGCGCGTCCGGGTGCCCAGGCCCCAGCGGCGGTGCAGGAAGCGTTCCCACGGTCCGAACAGCGCCTTGTCGGCCAGCAGGCCGATGGCGACAATGACCAGCATAACGCCGATTACCTGGTCCATGGCGTTCAGCTCGCGGCCGTAATGCAGCAGGTGGCCCAGGCCGAAGCCGGTCAGCACGGTCACATAGATCTCCGCCGCCATCAGCGAGCGCCAGGCGAAGGCCCAGCCCTGCTTCATCCCGGTTATGAGGAACGGGAGCGAGGCCGGCAGGATCACCCGCGTCCACTTGTGGAACCCTTCCGATCCCATCGTCCGGGCGGCGCGGGCGAAGACGGGCGGAATCGTGCGCGCGCCGGTGTCGGTGGCGATCATCACCGACCAGGCGGTGCCCATGACCACGACGAACAGCATCGCGCCCTCGGTCTGGCCGAACCAGAGCAGCGCGAGCGGCACCCAGCAGACGCTCGGCAGCGTCTGCAAGCCGAGCGCGAGCATCCCGATCGTGTCCTCGATGAACTCGGACCCACTGGAGAGCAGGCCGAGCGGGAGGCCGATCGCGAGGCCGATCGCATAGCCCAGAAGCAGGCGGCGCAGCGTGACCACGATTGCCGCGATCAACGTTCCATCCCACAGCGATCCCCAAAGGTAGCCGCCGACCTCGACCGGGGACGGCAGCAGGACCGGCGACCACTGCCCAGTCATCACCATAACTTGCCAGGCGGCGAGCAAGGCGACGAAGAAGACGGCGGCCAGGATGGCGCGTCTCATTCGACAGCCTCCGGCACGGTATAGCCCTTCAGCGCCGTCGTGATGCGCGACGCGTGCCGCGCCAGCTCCATGCTGTTCACGTCGCGCGGGCGCGGCAGGTCTATGCGAAACTCCTCGCGGATGCGCCCCGGATGGGGCGAGAGCAGGACCACCCGATCGCCGAGGCAGACCGCCTCGCGCACGTTGTGGGTCACGAGCACGATGGTCTTGCGCCGCTCCTGCTGGATGCGCTGGATGTCCCAGTAGAGCGCCTCGCGGGTCAGCGCGTCGAGGGCGGAGAGCGGCTCATCCATGAGTAGCACATGCGGGTCAGGGGCCAGGGCGCGGGCGAAGGCGACGCGCTGCTTCATGCCCCCCGACAGCTCATGCACGTTGGCGCGCGCGAAATTCGCCAAGCCGACCATGTCGAGGTAGCGCAGGGCAATTTCGCGCCGCTGCGCCCTGGTCAACTCGGGAACCAGCTTCAGGCCGAACATCACGTTGCCGAACGCGGTCAGCCAGGGAAACAGGGCGGAATCCTGGAACATGACGAGGCGGTGCCGCTCGGGGCCTTCCACCGGGCACCCATCCGCCGTGACATAGCCTTGGTCGGGCCAGGTCAGGCCGGCGATGATGTCGAGCAGGGTGGATTTCCCGCAGCCGCTCGGTCCGACGAGGCAGACGAACTCGCCATCGTTCACATGGAGCGTGACGCCGTCGAGCGCGTGCGTGACCGCGCGCGGCGTCCTGAACCACTTGGAGACGCCCTCCACGACCAGCTTCGGACATGGCGCGGCGTCGCGGTGCATCGAGTCAAGCATCAGAGTGTCTCGACCAGTCGGCCCAGGTCGGGCGCGGTCCGGAGGAACCCGGCCGCTTTCGCGTTGGCGACGAAGCGCTCCAGTGCGCTCTGGGATACGTCGGTGGTCAGCTCGATGCGGCTCCAGGCGCGGGCCACGAGGTCGGGCGAGACCTCGACACGCGTCTCCGCCGCCAACTCGTCCCGCGCCATGGTGCGGGCCTGGTCCGGGTTGGCGCGTATCCAGGCGGTCAGCTCCTGGTGCGCCTGCGCAAAGCGGCGTGCCAGGTCACGCTGGCTGCCGAGGAACTTGGCGCTGGAGACCAGCACGGTCGTGATCGCGTCCCGCTCATCGACGAGGATCTCGCCGCCCGCCTCGGTTTGCAGCCGCGAGACCCACGGCTCCACAGTCCAGACCGCGTCCACCTGCTTGGTGCGGAAGAGCGAGAGCTGGTCGGGATTGGCGGCCGGAACCACTTGCGCATCGCCGCCCGTCAGCGTGATCCGCAAGCCGCCGGCGGTGAGCCAGGCGCGCGCGGCGACATCCTGCGTGTTGCCGAGCTGCGGGGTCGCGATTTTCTTGCCCCGGAAATCGGCGGGCGCGCGCAGCCCGGCGCCGGGCTGGACCACCAGCGCGGAACCGCCATTCGCCGCCCCCGCTATGATGCGAACCTCTGCGCCGCGCGACTTGGCGTAGGCGTTGATCGCCGGGCTTGGCCCGACAAAGGTGAGGTCGATGGAGCTGGCGAAGATCGCTTCCATCGCGCTCGGGCCGGCGTTGTAGGTGAACCACTCCACGCCAACACCGAGACGCTGTTCAAACCAGCCTTTCTCGCGACGGGAAAGATTGCGCGCCACAAGCGCCTGGACGTGTGTGATGTTCGGAAAATGCCCGACGCGAATTGTCGAGGGCGTCGCCGCGCCTGCGACTTTCGCGAAGAAGCCCGGCACCAGCGCGGCCGTGGTCCCGCATAACCTGCGTCGCGAGATCAGGTATGGGCGAGATGTGGATGGCGAGGAAAGAGGCATATCATCTCCGGAGGCGATTCCGCGCTGCTTACCAGGGTTCAGGCCGGCCCACCCCTTACACTTGTGCCGGCTTGGGCCGGTCATCCTCCTCTAGCGAGGCCAGGAGACCCATGTGCGGGACGCCGCGCCGGCGCAAAGCGGCTCGCGCTTATAAGAATGCCTGTGCGGAGAGCGTACCGGGCCTATTACACCGGTCGCCGAGGCTGTGCTCAAGCAAGGAGCTTAGCTGCCGTCCGCCTCGTCGCTCTCTCCCGCTACGCTCGGGCTACGCCCGCCTTGCAAGCCGCTATGCCAGCAGCAAGCCGTGACCCTGGCGCGCCCCCGCGACTGTCGGGGACACCTTGGCCGCGACGCTCGCCGACTCTTGGGGGTTGCCGCCGAGGGCGCGGGAGAGCTTGGCCGCGGTCTCCAGCACCTGGGGGAGCAGCGAGCGGGGGCGTGGCGGGCGC
>DATFDN010000008.1:0-5462 GCA_035252035.1 Acetobacteraceae bacterium
CGACCGCGCCGCTGCCCCCGGCTGGCGGATGTCGGCGCCGGGCCTTGCCGAGGCGCAATTGCCGCTCGCCCTGCCGCCCGCCTCCCGACCCGCCTCCGAGCCCGCGCGCCCGGAGTACCCGCTCGGCGCGTCGCTCGGGCAAGTGCTGGACACCTATGTGGTGGCCGTCGCGGCCGATGGCGGGCTGGTGCTGGTTGACCAGCACGCCGCGCATGAGCGGCTGACCCATGAGGCGCTGCGGGCGCAGCTTCTGGACGGCGGCGTGCGCCGCCAGCCCTTGCTGGTGCCCGAAGTGGTGGAGCTCAGCGAGGCCGAGGCGGCGCGGCTCCTGTCCCATGCCGAGACGCTGGCCGGGCTGGGATTGGAGATCGAGGCGTTCGGGCCGGGCGCGGTGCTGGTGCGCGCCCTGCCGGCCGCGCTCGGCGCTCCCGAGCCCGGCCCCTTGCTGCGCGACCTCGCCGACGAGCTGGCCGCCTGGGGCGAGGCGCTCTCCCTCGCGGCCCGCCTGGAGGCGGTGGTGGCGCGGCTCGCCTGCCATGGCTCGATCCGCGCCGGCCGGCGGCTGAGCCATGCGGAGATGGATGCGCTGCTGCGGCGAATGGAGGCGACCCCGCGCGCCGCGACATGCAGCCACGGCCGCCCGACGGTGCTGAAGTTCAGCCCCGCTGACCTTGCTGCTCTGTTTCGTCGGGGGGCGTGAACCAGTACCAGCGGGCATGTACCTTCAGCTTCGCCCCCGCCGGATCGCCGAGGATGTCCTCGACATAGACCCGCGCCACGCCGACCATGATGCAGGCCACCAGCGGCGTCGCGATCAGCACGCCGAAGATGTTGAACACCGCCACCATCACCACGAAGGAGAGCAGGGTCAGCGCCGGCGGCAGATGCACCGTGCGCCGCTGCACGAACGGGGCGGTGACGTAGCCCTCGATCACGTGCGCCATCACGAACACGGCGACGACCCAGACCACCTCCATCACGCCGACCGTCAGGGCCACGATGATCGCCGGGATCGCCGAGATGATGGTGCCGAAATAGGGGACGAACGTGCAGACGCCGGCGACGATGGCGAGCACGAAGAACAGCGGGGTTCCCACCAGCCAGAGGCCGATGAGGACCACCACGAAGACCACCGCCATGTCGATGAGCTGGCCCAGCATCCAGCCCTGCATGGCAAGCGCCATCTCGTTCATGACCTGGCGCGTGCGTTGCTGGTACCAGACGGGGGTGAGGTGCGCAACGCCGTTGACGTACACATCCGGCGACAGCGCGAGATAGACCCCAGTGGCCACGATCACCAGGATCGCCGCCAGCAGGCCGATGGTGGACGTCGCGACGGTCTTGAGGAGGCCCGTGACCATGCCGCTGTTGCTTCCGGTGGCGGTGGCGATCTTGGCCACGGCGCCGGCGCCGCCCGACGCGCCCCCGACCCCGGTGTGCTCGCCGAACATGTCGGACAGGTTGCCGAGCCCGCCGGAGACCTGATTCCAGAGCTGCTGGCCCTCGGTGGCGAAGCGTGGGCCGATCCAGTAGCCGAGCCCGCAGACCACCAGCACCAGCGCGATGAACACCGCCAGCACCGAAGCGGTCATGTTGAGATGCGTGTAGTTGTGCAGCGCCCTGGCGAGCCCCCGCAGTAGGACGGCGAAGAGCACCGCCAGGATGATGGTTACGAACGCGCTGGCCAGCACCCACAGCAGAGCGCACAGGCCGACGACGATCACCGTGGCGCGCAGGATGTGCGCGATGGTGCGGACCGGATCACGCGCGGTGCTGGCCGGCGCCGGCACCGGCCCGACGCCGTGCGGCCCTTGCTCGCGGGGGCCGGGCTGGACCAGGCCGGTCCGACTGCCGCTCATTGCGTGGGCCTGTTCCGCCCGGCGTGCGAGGCGACGTCGCCCGCCTCGCGCGGCACCTTCGCGGCGTCCTCCAGTCCAGTCTCCATCGCTTCGTGGCCCGTTCGGGCACCAGCGCCCGTGTTCTGAACCTCGGCGGCGGTGCGGCTGCTGTAGGTCTGCGGCAGCAGCGCGCCGGTGTCCAGCGTACCGGTCGCGGCGCGGGCCGGAGCGGTGAGGCCGAGCAAACCACTGCTCACCGCCATCGCGGCAACCAGCGAACTGAAGCAGGATCGTGGCGTCATGGCGCGGAAACGCTCCCCTTCCCTCCCCGTTTCCCCGGCCCGGATCAATCAGGCTTGGACTCGATCACCCGCACCTTCGTCGCGACCGGACCGGCATCGCCCTCCTCCTCGACGTAATGCACGCGCTGGCCCTGCTTCAAATCCTCGAACCGCGCATTGGTCACGCTATCGCGATGGAAATAGAGCTGGGTGCCGGTGCTGTTGAGGATGAAGCCGTGATCGGCGCCCGGCTCGATCAGCGTGACCTCTCCGGCCAGCGCCGAGCCCGAGGGGGCGGTGGTGTCGGTCCGGACCTGGCGCTTGTGCGCCAGGAGCTGCCGCTCGGCCGCCTCGAACGCCTCGCGGATCGAGACCCGGATATCGGGATTCGCGTAGTGCTGCTTGGCGTGGTGCGGGCCTCGGCTCACCGCGAGATCGCGGCCGGGGACCGAGAGGGTGATGTGGCATTCGTACACGTTGCCGTTCTGGTGCTGGCGGTGCAGCGCCTCCAACGAGACGCGGCAGCCGATCAGGCGGCCAAATCGCTTGTCGAGCCGCGCGACATGCTCGCGGATCATGGCTTCCAGCGACTCCGACGACTCCATGTTGTGAAACGCGATTTCCAGCGGCCGCTCCATGTCGTGCCTCCTTTTCGGAGGCCAAACACATGGACATGCTTCAGGTTTCGGCGCACACGGGCGCGAGGGAGACAGTATGCCGCGAACCGAGGTTGGCCGCTCCGAGGATCTGCTGGACGAGCTGATGGGCTGGGTCCGGACCGAGACCCCGACCACCGCGCCGGAGGCGGTGAACCGGCTGGTGGACATAGCCGAGGCGGAGCTCGGCCGTGCCGGGGCGGCGCTGCGCCGCATCCCTGGCCGCGACGGATTCGCCGACACGCTGATCGCCCGCACGCCGGGCCAGGGCCGCCCGGTGCTGGTGGGCGGGCACCTCGATACGGTTTGGCCGCTCGGCACACTGGCCGAGATGCCCGCCCATGTGGACGGAGAAAGGGCACACGGACCGGGCATTTTCGACATGAAGGCGGGCAGCTTCCTGGCCCTGCACGTGCTCCGGGCGATGCTGCGCCAAGGGGTGCTCCCGGCGCGGCCGGTGGTGCTGCTGCTGACGCCGGACGAGGAGGTGGGCAGCCCCACCTCGCGCGCCTGGATCGAGCGCGAGGCAAGGGAGGCGGCGCTCGCGCTCATCATGGAGCCGGCCGGGGCGGGCGGGGCCTGCGTGACCGCGCGCAAGGGCGTCGGCCGCTTCACGCTGCGCGTCGAAGGGCGCGGGGCCCACGCGGGCGGTGCTTTCCAAGAGGGCGCGTCCGCGGTGGTGGAGCTGGCGCACCAAATTCAGGCGATCCATGCGATGGTGGATCTTGAGCGCGGGATCACCCTGAACGTCGCGCCGGTCTGGGGCGGCACGCGCCCGAACGTGATCCCGCCCGAGGCGGGCTGCGAGATCGATCTGCGCGTGAGCAGCGCGGCGGACGGGGCGGAGATGGAGCGCCGGCTGCTGGCGCTCCAGGCCCGCACGCCCGGATGCCGCGTCGCGGTCGCGGGCGGCATGAACCGCCCGCCCTTCGCCGAGACCCCGGCGATTGCCGCGCTCCACGCGCGGGCGCGGGATTTGGCCGGCGGATTGGGCTTCGACCTGCCGAAGCAGAGCCGTGGCGGCGGGTCGGACGGCAATTTCACCGCCGCGCTCGGCATCCCGACCTTGGACGGACTCGGTTGTCCCGGCGCGGGCGCGCATGTCCACACCGAACACATCCTCTGGCGCCACCTCGCGCCGCGCGCGGCGCTGCTGGCGGCGCTGCTGGAGGAGGCGGAATAGGGCGGGGATCAGCCCGTCGCGTCCCACGCGCCGACGAAGCCAGGGCTGACGCAACGACGATCCTTCGGTAGCGCCTCGATCGCGGCGCGGTCCTCCGCGTCCAGACGCAGCGCCAGCGCCCCGAGATTCTCCCGCAACCCCGCCTCGCGGGAGGATTTCGGGATCACCGCCACATCGGGCTCGTCGAGCAGCCAGCGCAGCGCCACTTGCGCGGCGGTCGCGTTGTGCTTGCGGGCGATCCGGACCAAGGTCTCGTTGCGTACGAGCTGACCCTTGGCCAGCGGCGAGTACGCGATGATCGGGATGCCGTGCCCGCGCAGGTAGGCGAGCAAGGGCGGCTGGCGCAGCATGGCGTGGTACTCGAACTGCTCGGCGGCAATCTCCGCCCCGTATTCCTCGACCGAACGGCGCATCAGGGCGACAGGGAAGTTGGCGACGCCGATCCGCCGCGCCATTCCCTCGCGCTGCAAGGCCGCGAGCGTCTCCAGCGCCGCGCCCAGGTCCATGCTGGGAGAGGGCCAGTGGGTGAAGTAGAGATCGACATACCCGGTGCGCAGCGCGCGCAGGCTTGCCTCGATCGCCGCGCGCATTCGCGCCGGCTCCAAGTGGTCGTTCCAAACCTTGGTGGTCAGGTGGATCTCGGCGCGCGGCACGCCGGAGGCCGCCATGCCGGCGCCCACCGCATCCTCGTTGCCGTACATCTGCGCCGTGTCGATGTGGCGATAGCCAAGGCCCAGCGCGGTCGCCACCGCCGTTGCGCAAGCCTGCCCCGCCATGCCCCAGGTGCCAAGGCCGAGACGCGGCATCCGCAGCCCGTTCGCGGTGATCGTTTCCATGACTCGCTCCTATCTATCATTCTGTTCCCGCTTCGGTTCGGCCAGGATCGTAAGGCGACAGACCCATCTCCGGCTCTCCCCCGAGGGCGAGCTGCGCCAGCAACCGCCCGGCGTAAGGCCCCATGGTCAGCCCGGTCGGGCCGAGGCCGTTGCCGATCACCAGCCCGCCCAAGGCGCTCCGCCCCAGCATCGGTCTGATGTCCGGACCGACGGGACGGAACCCGACACGGGTCTCAAGCAACGTGGCCGGGGCCAGGCCAGGGGCGATCGTGAGTGCCTGGTTCAACACCTCCGCCTGCCCCCCGGCGGTGACGCGCAGATCAAAGCCCGAGCCCGTCTCCCGCGTGGCGCCGACGACCACCCGGCCCGCCTCGAAGGCGAGCAGGTAGTGGCTGCCCGGCGGGAGCACGATGGGCCAGGCGTCCGTCCGCGCACCCTCCAAGCGCAAATGGGTGATCTGCCCGCGCTGTGGCGCCACGGCGAGCGCGATGCCGAGCGGGGCCAGCAGGGCCGGCGCCCAGGCGCCGGCGGCGAGCACCACGCAATCGGCCGCCCAGATCTCCGCCCCGACACGCACGCTTCCCACCCGGCCGGCTTCGGCGAGCAATTCGGCCGCGCCAGGCTGGAACCGTCCGCCGCGCCGCTCCATGGCGCGGCGGAGCGCGGCG
>DATFDN010000009.1:0-2673 GCA_035252035.1 Acetobacteraceae bacterium
GACGCGAGGCGGCCGGCACTGCTTCTTCAGCAGCTTCCTGAGCAGGCGCTTGGCGGCCCGCTCGTCGCGCCGGCTCTGCACGAGGATGTCGAGCACCGTGCCGTCCTGGTCCACCGCGCGCCAGAGCCAGTGCTTCATGCCCGAGATCTTCACCGCGACCTCATCGAGGTGCCACTTGTCGCCGGCCTGCGGCAGCCGGCGACGGATCTGGTTGGCGAACGCCTGGCCGAACTTCAGCGCCCACTGCCGCACCGTCTCGTGGCTCACGCCGACGCCGCGAGCCGCCAGGAGCTCATCCACATGGCGCAGGCTGAGCGGGAAGCGGAAGTAGAGCCAGACCGCGTAGACCTCATGTCCGTTTCCTGCCCTGAAGGGGTGACCCGTCTCGTCGTGTGTCGATGATCGAGGGTCACGCCGGATGGTCTGGCGTGGAGCCTCAGGCACAGGAGACGGGTCATGGAGCAGCCTACACGATTTATCGGCATGGACGTGCACAAGGACACGATTGCCGTTGCGGTCACCGCCACAGGGGATAGTGGGGCGGCCACACCGTACGGCACGTGCCCCAACACCACCGCGGCGCTGGAGAAACTGGTCAAACGCCTGCGGCAAGCGGGCAGCGGACCGATGCGGTTTTGCTACGAAGCAGGTCCCTGCGGCTACGGTGTTCACCGCACCCTCACCCAGCTGGGGGAGGAATGCGTGGTGGTCGCGCCCTCGATGATGCCGCGCAAACGCGGCGATCGACAGAAGAACGACAAGCGGGACGCCGCCAACCTGGCGGCCTTGCACCGGGGTGGCCTGCTGACCGCGGTCTGGGTGCCCGATGCGGCGCACGAGGCCATGCGCGACCTGGTCCGCGCCCGTTTGGCGGCCGTGCGGGCGGTGCGGAGCGCCCGCCAACAGCCGAGCGCGTTTCTGCTCCGTCACGAACGGATCTATCCCCACGGCCGCAAGGCCTGGACCAAGGCGCACCGACGCTGGCTGGCTGAGCAGCGCTTCGCGCAGCCGGCGCAGCAGATCGTGCTGGAGGAGAGCATCGAGGCGGTGCGCCTGAGCGAACAGCGGCGCGATCGCGTCGAGGGCTGTCTACGCACGCAGATCCCGACCTGGTCGCTGTGCCCCCTGGTTCGCAACCTTGCCGCGCTGCGCGGTCTGGATGTGATCGCGAGCGCCGGCCTGGCGGCGGCCATGGGGGACCCGGCGCGCTTTGCCTCAGCGCCCGGCTTCATGGCCTATCTCGGCCTGGTGCCGTCCGAACACTCCTCCGGCCGCAAGCGCCGCATCGGCGCCGTCACCAAGGCCGGTGACAGTCACGCCCGCACCCTCCTGGTCGAGGCTGCGCACTGTTACCGCTTCCCGCCCCGCATCACCCGCCACAAGCTGGCCGCGGTCGACGCCGTGCCGGAGGCTGTGCGCGAGATCGCCTGGAGGGCGCAGACCCGGCTGTGCCAGCGCTATCGACAAATGATGGCCCGAGGCAAGCTGAAGCAGGTTGTCGTCACCGCCATCGCCCGCGAGTTGGCGGGGTTTGTCTGGGCCACGGCCTGCAGCACGTCGGATCCACCCCACAAGGCCTCTGTGGAAACGGGTGTGCCTCAAGCAGTTTGTCCAGGCGGGTCCGCGGGCCGCTCGCGCGCGCCACGCCGCCCGCCGCCGAAACGCGCAACACGTCGCGCGCAAAGCAACCTGTGAACGACCCGGACAGACGGGTCTCGCCGCGTCGGCCGGAAAGACCATGGCTGCGTGACAGCAGCGCATCGACCGCCCGACTGATCAAGGCAGTTGGCGCCATCGGCATGCGCGGCGGGGGGGCGGAACCGGTCAGGGCAACCCTCGGCATCAGCCTGGAACGCGACTTCCGCGCGTAGACAGAGGCAGGCCCGCGACGACGCATGGTCTTGCGGTAACCAACCCGCGTATCACAGCATGATCAACCGTCGCTCAGTGACCGCCCCCCACCGCGCGTGCCTGCATCAGCACGCTCAACCAGACCACCGGGCTCTGGGTGCATTGTGCCGTCCAAGCCTATTGAAAACGGACATGACGGCCGATGATCTCGGCCGGGAAGCGATGGCCGGCGTAGCTGGGGCAGGCCCTGTCATCCGGCCCGGCTACCGGGCCCGGTCCGCCCCGGCAAGCCGCCAACTTGACGATGCCCGCAGGCCTCCATCATCGCCAGGTCCTTGCGGAAGATCGCCCGCCAGGCCGCCTCGCTGGGCAGGGTCCGCAGGCTCGCAATGTCCTCGTTTAGGGGCGGCCGGCCGGTGATGCCGTGCCGGGCGCAGATCGCGACCTTGCGCCGCGCGTGCGCCGGCGCGTCCGGCAGGAACACGTCCGGGCCGGCCAGGTACGCCACGATCCGCGTCACGCCGCCGCACCCCTCTTGGCCCACAGGCCGCTACAGCCAGTCCGGGGCCAGTCTCCGTCGCGACAACATGCAACAGCCCCACGCGGCTGCGCCTCCGGTGGCCGCGGCGCCCGCGAGCAGCGCCGCGGTCCCCACCATGGCCGCTCCGGCCAGCATCGCGGCGCACAGTCCCAACTTGGCCATGATCTTTCCCTCCACCTCAGGCTGTTGGCCGCCCTCTGAGCCGCCCGTTCGCCCGTCCTGACGGACCTATCACGCATAATCTCCCTGACAAGGCCGCGGAATGCGGGGCGCGAGGCGGA
>DATFDN010000010.1:0-5339 GCA_035252035.1 Acetobacteraceae bacterium
TCCCCCGTCCGTCAGCGCGCAAAGCTGTAGCCGCCGCCGCGCTCTAGCGCCGCCTTGTAGGCGGGGCGCGCGTGCAGGCGGGCGATCCAGTCCTCGATTGCGGGATAGCCGGCCCGCTTGCCGTAGGCCCCCGCGAGCTCGCCGACGAAGCTCATCTGGATGTCGGCGCCGGTCAAATCCTCGCCCACCAGATAGTGCCGGCCCCTCAGCGCGCCATCGATATAGCCGAGGTGATTGGCGGTCTCGCTCTCGATGCGCGGGTGCAGCGGTGCGCCGGCTTCGCCCAGCCGCGAGACATAGAGATGGAGCAAAAGCGGCAGCATGGCTGAGCCTTCGGCATAGTGCAGCCACTGCACGTAGTCGTCATAGGCGGGTGTCGCCGGATCGGGTTGCAACCGTCCCCCGCCGTGGCGGTGAATGATGTAGTCGATGATGGAGCCCGATTCGATGATGGTGCAGCTTAGCTCCGCACGGGTGCCGGCGCCATGATCGCAGCCGGCCGAGTCCCGGCCAAACCGGGACTCGGGATCGGGGTTGAGTGCTCGGTAGTCGAGCGGTTCAGGGCAGATTGTACCAGTCCGCCTTGACTTTGACCCATGCCGTCATGCCCGCGAAAGCGGGCATCCAGGCCCGCACGCACCGAATTCCATGCGGTCCGCCTGGATTCCCGCTTTCGCGGGAATGACGGCGAAGGCCGGCTAGTATTACTCGCGGCCCGCGAAATTGGCGCTGGTGAGCCGGTTCACGCCGAGCAGGGTGATCGTGGTGTTGTCGGAAAGGGTAATGCTGACCGCGCCATTCGCGGCCGTCTGGGATTGCAGCGCGTTCCTCGCGGCGTCCGGCCCGTAGCCGACCAGCTTGATCTTATCGAGGCTGGTGAAGTTCTCGATAAGACTGCTCCCGCCGGCCTCGCCTTGGATGAAGGTGAACACGTCGTGGCCCGTGCCGCCGCTGATCGTGGCGCTGCCGGTTCCGGCGATGACCTCGCTGTCGCCGCTGCCCAGCGCGATCTGGTCCGCGCCGCCGCCGGCATGGACGGTGAGATCGCCGCGGGCGAAAACGCCGGACAAGGTCTCGTTGCCGCTGCCCGCATTGAGGGTCTGTGCCTTCGACCCCTCGGCGTAGAGCTGGTCGCCGTCGCCGCCGCCGAACAGCGTCGCCTGCCCGTAGCCGGCATAAAGCAGGTTGTGGCCGCCGGTTCCGCCGTGAACCACTTCGTTGCCAATCCCGCCGAGGACCGTGTCGCTGCCCGAGTCGCCGAACACCTCGACGCGGCCATTGCCGCCGACGAAGAGCAGGTTGCTCGACCCTCCATGAACCAGGTCATGGTACGCGCTTGTCGCGTCAATGGTCTCAGCGCCCGCGCCGGCGACAACCGTGTCGTCACCCACCGACCGCACCACGTCCCGGCCCGAGCCGAGCGCGATCTCGTTGTGGCCCCCTCCAGCGTTGATCGTGTCGTTGCCGCCGCCGAAGGCGAGCACGCGGTCGTCGCTGTTTCCGGTGTTGATCGACCAGGCGCCGCCATCGGAGGCGGGGATGATGATGGAGGAGGCGCCGCCGCCGACCACGGTGCCGGAGCCCCCCGTCGCCACGAAGGTGAGCTTGCCGTCACCCGAGAGGATCGATTCGTCGTCGTCGCCCGAGCCGAAGATGATCGCGTTGCGCGCGGTGCTCACCACGTCGGCGTATCCGCTCGGCAGGGCGGTCACGCCGTCCTGGGTCTGCACGAACTCGCCCGTGGTGCCCGCGGGCAGCGTGGGCAACGGCCCGTAGCTCTGCGCGACGGGTACGACGGAGGATGCATCGACGCCCGCCGTGATCTTGGCCGCCAACTGCCGGGCGATGTCGGCATTGGCCTGGGAGTTGTATTGGAGCGCGACAGTCTGGCCGAGCGCGCCAGGAACGGTAACAGTAGCCATGAAGATGCCCTTCAGTAACGACCTCCACCTTGCCCGCGCGACGCGGTCTGGGGTGGGATATCGTTGTCAATCCATCATCAAATCCGGCCGGAAACGCGCGTTTCCTTTGTTACAAGTTGGAGTCGCGCGGAGTGCCGCAATCGCCTATGGGCGCGCACCACGCATACAGGTGGGATCGCCTCCAATCGGTGGGAATCCGTAGCGGCGTGTCATCGGGCCGAGCGCGGCGCCAAGGATGGCATCCTTGAGCAATCCCTTGCTGCCGAACGTCCAGAATCCCTTGCCATTGTATGCATCGTCGCGGATCAGGCGAAGCAGCGCCTTGGCGCGTGCAACTGGATTCGGTGAATCATAAATCCGCTGCCTTGTCTCGTACGATGCCGCCAGGCTCTGCCATCGCGCCGCGCCCGCGCGCGCCCGCTCCTGCCACGCCGCCGGGATGTCCGAAGGCAAGTGACGGAGCGTTTCGGCACGATGCAGCGCGGAACGGCTCAGGCGGTCATAGACACGGGTGCGGTCTTCCAAGCGGTAGCGCATCCGTTCCCACATCCCGACGGGGCGAGTCGGCCAGCCTTCAGTGTTCGCTGGGTGAATCCGATATTGGACCAGGTGCGCGTCGAGATAGACGATGCGGCCCAGGACAGCGCATAGGAACACACTCCATTGGTCGTGCGCCATTGGCTGGGAGTCGGTGTAGAAGTCGATGCTGGACGGCCAGGCCTCGCCGAAATCCGCGATCACGCGGCGGAACACCTGTGTGTGGCCTGGAACGACGAACCATGGGTCAAGCGACAGCGGCTCCGCGATAGGTGGCTGCGGCGGCTCTCGCCGCAACTGGCCGATGGGAGTGCCATCCGCATCAATCATGTCGGCGTTGTGATGAACCAGGATGACCTCTGGATCGTTGAAACAAGCTACAATCTTGGCGAGCTTATGGGGACGCCATATGTCGTCTTGGTCGCAAAAGGCGATCAGGTCAGCAGAACAGAGACGCATCGCCCCCATGAAGTTCGCGCGATAGCCAAGCCGTGCCGGATTGCGATGGACATGGACCGGGAATGGCGCCATCCGCGCGAAATCCCGCGCGAGTTCAAGCGTGGCGTCGGTCGAACAGTCGTCGGTGATGACCAGCTCCGCCGGCGGCAGGGTTTGCGCCGCGAGCGAGGCGAGTTGGTCGTTGAGGAATGCCGCGCCATTGTAGGTCGCCATGGCGATCGAGATTGAAGAAGTGCCCTGGCGCGCAGGGTTGGCGTCATGGTCGAGTCTTGTCATGGTTCCTAATTAGCAAGCTGGATTCGGGCAATGGAATGGCCGAACGGCCCAGGGGTGGGAGATCGCCGGTCGTCGGGCGGAGTCCCGGCTTGCAGCCCGTAACGTGGCAACCAGATTGAGGATCGCAAGTCTTGCGGAGAATGCCTATGCGGCTGGCGGCGGATCATGAACGGCAGCGCGTCAGCGCCCTGACCGATGCTCCGGCTGCCGTCTCCCGTCCGTCGTTCGCATCGTTCTGGGCCGGTCAAGGCCTCTCCGCGCTCGACAAGGCGTGTCTGCTGTCCTTCGTTTCCGGCGGTCACGCCGTGACACTCTATAGCTTCGAGGAAATCGACAATCTACCCGATGGCATCACGCTCCGCGATGCCCGGGAGATTGCCGCTTTCGAGGCGCACGATGCGTTCCTCTACCAGGGCACGCCCAATCTCGCTCATTTCTCAGACTACTTCCGCTATCAGCTCATGGCTCGCAGCCCGCATGTGTGGATTGATACCGATCTGCTCATGCTGCGCCCTTTGGATCTCGACTCTGTTGCGACCCTTTTTGCCAAGGAATCCGAGAGGAGCATCTGCAATGCCATTTTGCGTATCCCCGGTGATGACCCCGCCCTTAAGGAGGTCATCGCCCGCACGGAACGCCTGATGCACACCAACCTGGTTTGGGGCGCGACCGGGCCACGGCTTCTCAACCAGGTGCTCGGGGCCACGGCGGTGCTCAAGCAAGCGCACCCCCCGAACCGCTTCTTCCCGATCCACTACAACGATTTCTGGAAGCCATTCCTGCCCGAATGCGCGCCTGAGTGCGCCGAGGCCTGCCGGGACGCCTACACGCTCCATCTATGGAACAACATCGTGGTCCGGATGGGCGTCTGGAAGGAACTTGCCCCGCCCGAGGGCTCGTTCCTTTGGATGTGCCTGCGCGAGCGCGGCTTGCTGCACCTGTTCCGCGACACCTATCCCGCCGAGGTCATGCGCCACATGGTGACGAACTGGAAATTCCGGAAGAGCGGCGCCGATATCGGGGTGGTGCAGGTGGCGCGGCAGGTGTTCCCGAGCATGATCCGCACGACGGCGCCCCGCGTCCGCGCCCTTTTCCAGGCGCGGCGGTAAGCAAGCGATGGTCCCGCGCGCCACGCCTCATCGCCGAGGCGCGTAAAGAGGCCCGAACAGGCGCGGCCTGGCTTTGGCCAGCACCGGGCCACGCAAGCCTGGCTCCAGCGCCAGGCCGACGACGCAAACCACCAACGCGGCGGCGGCGGCCAGCGCCGCCGCGACCCAAAGTTCCGCAGGATAGAAGCGCGCGAACGCCCACGCCCCGACCAGCAGGATGCCCGGCGACGCCAGCCGCGCAATCACTGGCGCCGGCAGGCCGGCAAGCAGGAGCAGCAGCACGGCATCGACAGCGACGCGCAGCGTCCAGGCGATCGCGGCGCCCTCCAGGCCGAACAGCTTGGTCATCCCGAAGAACAGCAGCAGGAACGGAACGAACTGGGCGGCATGGATCTTGGCGACGATGTCGGGGCGGCCCTGCGCTTGGAGCAGGCTGAACGGGATGAAGGCGATGCCGTTCACCCATGCCCCGATCAGCAGGATCTGGCCAACGTGAATCGATCCGGCGGCGAAGGCGGACCCGACCCAGAGCGTGAGAAACGATCCGACAAAAACGATCCCGGCGGCACACATGGCGCCGAAGAGATAAGCGAGGGCAATGATCGCACGCGACGCCAACGCTCGCGCGGAAGCGGCGTCCAAATGCGACATACGCGGAAAAAGCGTGCGGGCAACCGACGTTGCAACCAACTGTCCTCGTACCGCCAAATTCATGGGCACCGCGTAATGCGCCACGGGCGTCGGCCCGAGCAGCGTCCCAATCATGATCTGATCGGCCGAGTTGAGGATCGGGCTGAGGACATTGCTGACACTGACCCACGCGCCGTACTTGAACAGGCGCGGGACATGCGCGCGGTCGAAGGCCCACGGATCGAGGCCGCCTTCCACCGCGATAACCACGGCGAATGTCGCGGTCGTGGCCACGGCCCGGCCGGCCAGGGCGGCCGGCACGAGCACGGCCAAGCTGGGGCTCACGAAGATCGCGCACGCCACCGGAGCGAGTTGGCCGAGCACGTATCCGGCGATCTGGAGGATG
>DATFDN010000011.1:0-2398 GCA_035252035.1 Acetobacteraceae bacterium
TCGAGGCTGAGGCGAGGTAGAGGGCAATTCTTCGTGGCGATCTCCTGGACGATGCCGCTCCAATTTCGCCCTGGATCTGAACGCCTTGGGTCATCTCATACCATTCGCCCTTGGTCCTGACCCTTGCCGTCATGCCCGCAAAAGGATTGTGCTGCGAAAGTCGCTTTGGTTCGCCCGAGATCCTATCACCGTCATTCCCGCGAAAGCGGGAATCCAGCTTTTCCAGCGAGTTGCCGCCAGCCTGGATGCCCGCCTTCGCGGGCATAACGAGAGAGGGTGAACTTTCGCAGCACAATCCGGAAGCGGGCATCCAGGCCCACACGCATCGAGTTCCGCACGGTTCGCCTGGATTCCCGCTTTCGCGAGAATGACGGCGGACTGGTCACAGTCTACGCTGGTTCGATAAGAGGGGTCGAGCGGCAGAGATTGCGGAACTCGCAACCCCTCGCTTTCCCTACCGGCGCAATTCACCATCCGGCTGGTTCACGAAGACCAACACGCCGATCAAGGTCAGATAGAAGCGGAACGCCGCCTGCTGGCCGTTCCATGTCTTCGATTGCCACATGGCGAACCACTCGCCGCCCACCACCATGAAGCCCGCGAACCACACCAGGAAGCCGATCCCGGCGCCGATGAAGACGAACCGCTTGCTGGCGTTGAACCGTTCGGCGTCGCGAAACAGGGCGCGCGCGAGATCCGCCGTGGCGATGGCGAAGGCCAGGCACATCAGCCCCTCGGCCGCGATGATGGCGTCGTACGCCACATGCCACAGCGGCGGGTCGGTGATCGCGCGGCCCATCAGCGCGTTGCCGGGGAAGGTCGTGTCCATGCTCAGCACGTGGCGGACGAACTCGAAGTTCGAGCGGTAGTCCACGACATTGTCGTATACGACGATAAACCCGAACAGCGCGAGCGTGGCGACCATCAGAACCTTCAGGATGCGCGCTGATAGCATGTCGCTTCTCTGGCCGCCCGCCGACCTATGGGCTGTCCGGCGTCGGATGGGTGGCGAGATACCGGACGACGGGGCTCGCCACGGCGTAGGCGGCCTCAAGGCTTTCCGCGTAGCCGGAGAGCCCGCCCGTCTCCTCGGCCCTGAGCAGATCAGCCGCGGTCGTGCCGGGCGGCGGGGCGGTGTAGTTGCTGGCGGTGCGCAAGACCAGGACACGCGCGGGGTCCGCCCGGCGCACCTGGGCGAGAAAGGTGATCGCCTGCATGATGCCGGCGTCCTCCTCCGCCGAGGTCGCGAACTTGCCGTCGCCGCGTGTCCAGTACGAGACCCAGTCTTCCGCCCAGGTGTTGAGGAGGCCGCCAACCCAGAACGTGCTGGCGGCGAGAGTGTCGCCCTCAAGCACCACGGGCGGCGGCCTGGCTGTGTCCTGGGGGTAGGGCGCGCGCAACTGCTGGAGCGTGGCGTCGTCCGGCAGTTGGGTGTCCTTTGTGAAATTATAGGCCCAATCGACCAGACGGGCGTTCAGGGCGTAGACGTTCTGCCCGTTGATCGAACGCACCGGTGGCACCGGGCGCTGGTACGGCGTGCTGCGCCCCAGTGGGGTGTAGCCGGTGGGCCAGTCGGGCGGAATCTCGCGGGCGTCGATCTCGTGGGCGAGGTCGCCATCGACCACATAGCGCGCCCAGGCGGCCGACCCGATCGAGGCGACGTTCGGGTCGATGCCGGCGATCCCCGCGACGACCCAATAGGCGTGGCTCAGGTCGAACCGCGGATCATGGCCGAGGGCCGTGATCGAGGCGCTGGCGCGGGCGGTTCCCTCGCCGGTGACAATGCCGAGCACCTGGTCGGCGGGGTTGTATCGAAGCTCGTGATAGCCCTGCGGGAACGGGATGCGCGCCGGCAGGGGATACCGCTCGGTCCAGGCCCGGAACTCGCCTCCCTGATCCTGCCCGTCCTGTTCCACCTCGAAGGTCGTGACCACCACGACTCGTATTGGGAGCTGGTCGGCGTCCTGGGCCGCTGCCGACGGCGCGCGTGCGGCCGAGCCAATGATTGCGGCTGTTGCCAAGCAGAGCGAGACCTTGTGGGTGAGGATCATGGCCTGCGTGCCTCGATAGGATCGGGACAACTTATGACAACGGCATTGGACACTGGCCGACCCACACACATACCCGTCATGCTCTTGAATGCGGGCATCCAGGCCCACAGGCACCGAGGTCCGTGCGGTTCGTCTGGATTCCCGCTTTCGCGGGAATGACGGCACAAAAATCGCAGTCCACGCCGACTGATATCACTTGCCGTATACGGAGACCAGATAGTCCACGATCATCGGCACATCGGAACTCGCGATCGGCGCACCGTACGCCTTCTGCATCTTCGTGACCTCGGCGGTCCAGAACGCCTTGGGATCGGGGAGGGCGCGCGGCTGGGTGGTGATGTAGTCGG
>DATFDN010000012.1:0-3431 GCA_035252035.1 Acetobacteraceae bacterium
CAGCGTCAATGGCGCGGGCGACGTGCTCGCGGCGCTGTTCCTGTTCCATTTTCTGTCCAGCGGCAGCGCGGCGGTGGCGCTGGAGCGGGCGGGCTCCGCGCTCTGGGGCGTGCTGCGCCGCACGGCGGAGTCCGGCGCGCGCGAAATGCGTCTGGTGGCGGCCCAGGAGGAGCTCGTCTCGCCCACCACACGATTTTGTGCAGCGCGTCACTGATCCAGCCGGCTTCTGCCCTGTTGCTGCCACATGTGGGTGCCAGATGTTCCTCGGGGATGAGAGATCAGCGCGGGCCAGGCGATGCGATTCCTGAGAATCTATGTGCGGGCCTTGCGCCTGCTTGGGTCGGACCTGAAGATGGCTGCCCTGCTCTGCCTGGGCAGCCTGGTTGTCGCGGGGCTTTTGTTCCTAGAGCCCGTGCTGTTCGGCCGAGTGATCGGGTTGCTGGGCGAATCCGACCAGCTTCGCCGCGACGTACTATGGCAACAGGCGACGGTGCTTCTGAGCATATGGGCCGGGGTTGGCGTGGCGGGCATCGCCGCCAACATGGCGACGGCCTTGCAGGCCGAGCGGCTGGCCCATCGCAACCGCATCAAGGTGATCGGGCGCTATTTCAGCCACGTCCTGGCGCTGCCGCTGTCGTTTCATGGCGATGTGCATTCGGGCCGGCTGATGAAAGTGATGATTTCTGGCACGGACGCGCTCTTCGCCATATGGCTGGTGTTCTTCCGCGACCAGTTGGCCACCCTCGCCTCGATCCTCGTTCTGCTTCCATTGACGCTGCTGATGAACTGGCGCCTGGCCCTCTGCTTGATCGTGCTGGTCGTCATCGTCGTCAGCGTCATCGGCTTTGTGGTCAGCCGCACGCAGGCTGGCCAGCGCCGGGCGGAAGGCGCCAATTCGCGCCTGGCGGGCACGGTGTCGGACGCGCTCAGCAATATCATGGTGGTGCAGTCCTTCACCCGCCTGGCTGCCGAGCGCCGGCTGTTCGGCGATATCGCGCAGCAGGTGATCTCCCACACCTTCCCGGTGCTGAACTGGTGGGCGGTGGTGAACGTGCTCACGCGCGGAGCCAGCACGCTCGCCGTCATCTCCATTGTCGTGGTCGGCACGGTGCTGCACCTGGCGGGCGACGCCGAGCTGTCGGAGGTGGTCAGCTTCATGGGGTTCGCCACCCTGCTCATCAGCCGGCTGGAGGCGGCGGTGAACTTCGTCGCCAACGTGTTTTTCCGCGCTCCGCAGATCGAGGAGCTGTTCGCCGTGCTGGACGCGCAGAGCTCGGTTCCCGAGGCGCCCGGCGCCCGGCGGCTTGAAGCGCCGCGCGGCGAGGTGGTGTTCGAGAATGTCTCCTTTGCTTATCCCGGCGGGCACAACGTGCTGAGCGACGTGTCCTTCACCGCCCATCCTGGCACGGCGGTGGCGCTGGTCGGCCATACCGGAGCCGGGAAATCCACCGTCATGGCCCTGTTGCAGCGCCTCTGGGATCCGACCGGGGGCCGCATCCTGATCGACGGCCAGGATTTGCGGGAGGTCACGCTGGAGAGCCTGCGGTCGGCGATCGGCGTGGTGTTCCAGGAAAGCATGTTGTTCAACCGCTCGATCCGCGACAACCTGCTGGTCGGTCGGCACGACGCGACCCAAGAGGAGGTCGAGGAAGCCTGCCGCCTCGCCGACGCGCACGACTTTATCATGCGTCAGCCGCGCGGCTATGACACGCTGATCGGCGAGCGCGGCTCCACCCTGTCGGGCGGGCAGCGCCAGAGGCTCGCCATCGCGCGCGCGCTGCTCAAGAATCCGCCCATCCTGATCCTGGACGAGGCGACCAGCGCCCTGGACGCCGCGACGGAAGCGCGCGTCAGCCAAGCGCTGCGCAACCTGATGCGCGGGCGCACGACGTTCATCATCGCTCACCGCCTGTCCACGGTGCGCGATGCCGACGAAATCCTGGTCTTCGATGCGGGGCGCATAGTCGAGCGCGGCACCTTCGACGGGCTCCTACGGCAAGGCGGCGTGTTCGCCGAGCTGGTCCGCACCCAGCTTGCTGCGGCTCCGGTGCTGGAAGCGGCCTAGCGACCCAAAGTAGGGCGGAAAAGCGCAGCGCGTTCCGCCGCCCGCCGCACGGACATCGGGGGAAGGCGGAATACGCTGACGCTACTCCGCCCTACGACTTCGCTCTTTCCGTCATGGCCATGCTTATCACGGCCACGCCACCCACGCCTTCGGTACGTGAAGGCGTGGATGCTCGCGACAAGCACCAGCATGACGTGGAAACTGTTAGCAGGCGCCGGTCCGTGCTTGAGCTGGGCAAATCCACTCACCCGCCCAGCAGCGCCGCCCGGAACCGGTCGCGTGCGACATGTGGGAACAGGGAGCGCGGACCTCGGAGCGGCGGACCTTCAATCACCCGGAGCAGGATGAAGGCAAGGCCGCCCTCGTCCTTCAGCAGGCGCCGCCCCTCGGCGATCTCTGGCTCGGTGTTGATCGTGTGGACCACGGGAAAGCCCGCGCCGGTCGCGATCGTGTCGAGCCGCACACCAAGCCCGGTGTGGCTGTCCTGATTGCCGGTCTCCCCGTAATGCCCGTTATCGACGCAGACGATCCGCAGATTGGGTGGGTTGAGCAGCGCGATCGTGGCGAGGGCGCCCAGATTCATCAGCAGCTCGCCATCGCCCGTCACCACCAGCACGCGCCGGCGCGGCTGGGCGAGCGCCAGGCCCAGTCCCATCATCGGCGCGGCGCCCATGGCGCCGGCCAGGGCGAACATGCCCGGCCCGTCCTCGGTCATGGCGCAGAGCTCCTGCGCCGCGCCCGCCAGGCCGGCGATCACCAGGAAGTCGCCTGGACGCTCGATCAGCGCGGGGACGGCTTGGCGGCGGTCCAGAACGGGATCGGGCAGCGCCGACATTTGCATTCGGTTGAGCTTGGCCATCAATCCGCTCCCGTCAAAACTTCTTCGCGCCGATCAGCTTTTGCGTCAGCAGGACCGCGACCGCCTGGCCTGATTGAAAGGCCATGGTGAGCGCCGCGCTCACGGTTGGGACTACCTCCTCGGGCCGCTCGGCGCGCAGGCAGATCACCCCCATGGCGGTCATGACCGGCACGACCGCCTGCCCCATCGGGTACTGCCATGGATTGCCCTCCCCGAACTCACCCCTCATGCTGATCAGGGTCAGGAACGGGAACCGGGCGCCGGCGATCAGCGACAGCATGTTGACGCAATTGCCCGCGCCTGATGACTGCATCAGCAGCACGCCGCGCGCCCCGCCCAGATCGGCGCCCGCGAGCAGCGCCACCCCCTCCTCCTCGGTGGTCAAGGGGATTGAATGCACCTCCGGGTCGGCGAGGGAACGATCGATCAGCACGCGATGGCCGGCATCGGGCACATAGGCGAACTGGGTCACGCCGTTGCGGCGCAGGAGATCATACAGCTCATGCG
>DATFDN010000013.1:0-8701 GCA_035252035.1 Acetobacteraceae bacterium
CGACGTGAACCGACTGGCGGAACAGGTCCGGCGTCGCAGCCGCCGTGCCGTCGCCGCCTCGACGCTGGATTGCGGGGAGCCGGTGTTGAATTCCGCGATCACGCGGATCGGCAACGGCAGGTTCTACTACAGAGGCCGCGACGCGATCGGGCTGGCCGAGTCGGCGACGCTGGAGGACGTGGCCGCCCTGCTTTGGCAATGTCCGCCCCTTTCGCAAGAGGGTGAATGGTTCGACCAAGCTTGGCCCGAGTCGGATGGGGCCGGTCCGTACGGCTGGTGCATCGCCGCCGCGGCCCGGCTCGCGCATGTCTGCCCGTGGCCCTCACCACCCGAAACGGTCCGGCTGGAGGCCGCGCGCCTGCTGCGGGGCATCGTGCTTGCCGCCGTCAAGGCGGCGGCACCTGTCAACGCGCCGGCCGGCCCCATCCACGCATGGATGGCCAAGACCTGGGGCCTTGATGAGGCGGGCGCGGATCTGCTCAGGCGAGCCCTCGTCCTCTGCGCGGATCATGAACTGAACCCCTCCACCTATGCGGCGCGCGTGGTCGCCTCCACCCGAGCGCCACTCGGGGCCTGCGTGCTGGCGGGCCTCTGCGCCCTGGCTGGCCCGCGCCATGGTGGCATGACAGACAGGGTACGCCTGCTTCTTGATGACTCCGATTTCATGTCCGATCCGTCTCGCGGCATTGCCGCCTATTCCGCACGGGGCGAAAAGGTGCCAGGGTTTGGACATCGGGTGTATTCGCTTGGCGATCCGCGCGCCGCCGCGTTGCTGGCTCGTTTGGATGTGCCCTCGCAGGTGTTAGGGCTGATTCAGGCCATGGAGGACGCGACCGGGAAGCGGCCGAACATCGACTTCGCCCTCGCGACGCTGGAATGGCGATTGAAGCTGCCGCAGGGGGCGGGCTTCAGGCTCTTCGCGACCGGGCGCGTCGTCGGCTGGATTGCCCATGTGCTGGAGCAGTGGGGCGATGAACAAGTGATCCGGCCTCGGGCGGTCTACACGGGCGAGGGGTGATTGATCATGCCGCCATGCCGAAAGTGTGCGAGCAGTGTTGATGTTCACCCATGCCGTAGGGCGCAATAACCGTAGGGCGGAAAAGCGGAGCGCATTCCGCCTATCACTAACGCACCGGACGATGGCGGAATACGCTACGCTATTCCGCCCTACGACTGTCGCGCTTTCGGCATGACAACACGATCAATCACCCCTCGCCCGTATAGACCGCCCGAGGCCGGATTATCTGGTCACTGCCCCATTGCTCTAGCACATGGGCGATCCAGCCGGCGACGCGCCCGGTCGCGAACAGCCTGAAGCCCGCCCCTTGCGGCAGATTCAATCTCCACTCCAGCGCCGCGAGCGCGAAGTCAATGTTCGGCCGCTTCCCGGTCGCGTCCTCCATGGCCTGAATCAGCCCTAACACTTGCGAGGGCACATCCAAGCGAGCCAGCAATGCGGCGGCACGCGGATCGCCGAGCGAATATAGCCGGTGTCCAAACCCTGGCACCTTTTCGCCGCGTGCAGAGTAAGCAGCAATGCCGCGAGGCGGATCGGACATGAAATCGGGGTCGTCAAGCAGCAGGCGCACCCGGTCGGTTGCGCCGCCGTGGCGTGGGCCACTCAGGGCGCAGAGTCCCGCTAGCACGCAGGCCCCAAGTGGCGCTCGGGTGGAGGCGATCACGCGCGCCGCGTAGGTGGAGGGGTTCAGTTCATGATCCGCGCAGAGGACGAGGGCCCGCCTGAGCAGATCCGCGCCCGCCTTATCAAGGCAAGGCCCCAGGTCTTGGCTATCCAGGCGTGGATAGGGCCGGCCGGCGCATTGACAGGTGCCGCCGCCTTGACAGCGGCAAGCACGATGCCCCGCAGCAGGCGCGCGGCCTCCAGCCGGACCGTTTCGGGCGGCGAGGGCCATGGACAGACATGCGCGAGCCTGGCCGCGGCGGCGATGCACCAGCCATAAGGACCGGTCCCGTCCGACTCCGGCCAAGCTTGGTCGAACCATTCACCCTCTTGCGAGAGGGGCGGACATTGCCAGAGCAGCGCGGCCGCGTCCTCCAGTGTCGCCGACTCGGCCAGCCCAACCGCGTCGCGGCCCCTGTAGTAGAACCGGCCGTTGTCGATCCGCGTGATCGCGGAATTCAACACCGGCTCCCCGCAATCCAGCGTCGAGGTGGCGACGGCCCGGCGGCTGCGGCGCCGGACCTGTTCCGCCAGCCGGTTCACGTCGGCCGCTTCGAACAGGCTGCGCCGCGAATCCGCCGGATGGGCAACCGGAGTAACCAGCCGCCGGCTGACATAGGAGTACAACGTCTCCAGCGACACGCCGAGCCGGGCGGCGGCTTCCGACGAGGTAAGCAAATGGGGCGGGTGGGGGGAGGACATCCCGATCTCTCCATCGAGATACCCAAGCCAATCACATCCAGTATTTGGCTTCAAGAATTCCATAACCGCCGGCCTCGCTGCCGCGCAGGAGGGTGCTGGCGCTTGGCATCAAGCGCCAGCACTGAGACGTTAGCTTCCACGGTGGGTGCCCTGGGTGTTGCTCGCGACGGGAGCGGGTCCATTTCTCCGCGAGGCCATAGTACGAGCCTTATCGCGCGTCGTGCTCGCCTCACTGGGGCTCACCGACTGTCCCCGTTGCGATTCGATGAAGCGGGGCCAGCCGCTTTGCCAAGCGGCGAAGCCGGGGGGAACTCCTTGCGCCAGCGCGGCCCCGCTGCCAAGCGTGGCGAGCATGGCTGTGGCAGTGATGAACGTCCTCATGTCGGTCGCCCTCCTACGGAATTGGCCGGAGCCGGTGGCAAGCAGCCATGCGCCCCGGCCAGCACGCCGCACGCTTCAGCCGCTAGCTCCTCCGCCTCCGCTGTTCACGTTGGACCACGTTTGCGCGTAAGCGGTGCCACTCGGAACCAGCGCTGCGCCAGCGACCGAGATACCGAGCAACAAGGCAATCAATGCTGCTTTCATGGCGGACTCCTTACGCCAGCCTGCGCACGTGTGCGGCAGGCGTTGCTGTTTCATGCGAGCGGTCTGCGCCCCGGTGTCGCCTGCAACTGAGGAAACGTCCGGTTCACGCCACGCATTTCGGAGTACGCCAGTCGCGGCGCCAAGATTGAAAATACAAATCAACTATCGAGTTAATCAATCAATGCAATACGAGCGGCCGTTGGTTCTGACCCTCCCCGTCATGCCCGCGCAAGCGGGCATCCAGGCCCACAGGCGCCGTGCTCCGTGCGGTTCGCCTGGATTCCCGCTTTCGCGGGCATGACGAATGATGCGTCAGGATCTCGCGCCGCCGGTATAATGCCACTTCCCAATGTGGCGCCTAAGAATCAAAAAGGCGGCCCTGGACGGCCGTTTGGCCCGGAGACCCAGCCTGGCCTCAGATCTCCACCTCCAATCCCACCTCCACCACCTGCGAGGTCGGCACGCCGAAATAGGCGGCCGGAAGATTGGCGTTGAGGTGCATCGCCGCGAACAGTCCCTTTCTCCAGAGGGCCATGCCGGGAATTTGGTGGCGCGGAACGACCATCACCCGACGGAAATAGTATGTGATCTGCTCCGGGTCTATACCGCTCAGGCTGGGGTCGCGGCAGGCCAGTTTTAGCCCTTCCATGACACAGGGCTCTTCCATGAAGCCGTAATAGAGCAGAACCCGGGTGATGCCGGCGCCGAGCGGCACGAGTTGTGCGCGCTGGTCCGGTTCCACCCGCGGCCTATTGGTGTAGATGGTGGAAACCAGCAGCACGCGCTCGTGCAGCACGCGATTGTGCCTCAGGTGGTGCGTCAGGGCGAGCGGGATTCCCGAGCTGGCGGCGGTGAAGATTGCCGCGGCACCCGGCAGCCTCAGCGGTGGGTGTTGGAGCACCCAGGCCACGAACTCGTCCTCGCGCTGGCGCAACCGGGAGCGCTGCTGCTCCAGCATCAGCCAGCCGGTCCGCCAAGTCAGCATCAGAAAGGCGATGATGCAGGCGAGCAGAAGCGGGAACCAGCCGCCCTCGATCAGCTTGGTGGCATTGGCGGCGACGAAGATCAAATCGACGATCAGGAACGCGCCGTTCACGACGGCGACCGCGACCGGGTTGTAGCCCCATTGCAGGGCGACCAGGGCCGCCAGCACCGTGGTTATTGCCATCAGCATCGAGACCGCGATTCCGTACGCCCCGCCGAGCGCGTCGGAAGAGCCGAAGATCAGCACGGCCGCGAGCGTGCCCGCGGCGAGGAGCCAGTTCACCACCGGCATGTAAATCTGCCCCATTTCATGGCTGGCGGTGTGCAGCACCCGCATCCGGGGCAGGAAACCAAGCTGGATCGCCTGCTGGGTGAGCGAAAACGCACCGGAGATGATGGCCTGCGAGGCGATGATCGTGGCGAGGGTGGCGAACGCCACCATGGGATAGTGCGCCCAACTTGGGGCCAGACGGTAGAATGGGTTCTCGATCCCTTGGGGATCGGCCAGCAGAAGCGCGCCTTGGCCGAGATAGTTCAGCGCCAGTGCCGGCAACACCACGGCGAACCAGCCAAGGCGGATCGGCAGGCGCCCGAAATGCCCCATGTCGGCATACATCGCCTCGCCCCCCGTGACCGCGAGGAAGGCGGCCCCAAGCACGGCGAAGCCAATACCCGGTCCCGAGTGCAAGAGGTAGACCACCGCATGATGCGGGCTGAGCGCGCCCAGGATCGTCGGCGACCGCGCGATCCCGCCCAGGCCAAGCACGCCGATGGCAACGAACCACAACAGCATCACCGGTCCGAAGATCCGGCCGATGAACTGCGTGCCCTTGCGCTGGACCAGGAACAGGCCGACCAGGATGGCGAGGCTGAGGGGCACGACCATCCGGGTCAGTTGCGGCGCGTCGAGCTTGAGGCCCTCGACGGCGCTGAGCACCGAGATCGCTGGCGTTATCACGCCGTCGCCGTAGAGCAGCGCCGCCCCGATCAGGCCGACGATGAGCAGGAACGCGCGCCAGCTCCCGGCCGCCGCGTGCCTGGCGTCGAGCAGCGCGAGCAGCGCCACGATGCCGCCCTCGCCGTGGTTGTCGGCGCGCATGATGAGGATGGCGTATTTGAGCGAAACAATCAGGATCAGCGCCCACACGATGAGCGACACGATGCCCATGATGGTTTCCGGCGAGAGCGCCCCGCCCGCTTGCGCCGCCTGCTTGAAGGCGTAGAGCGGGCTTGTGCCGATGTCGCCGTACACGATGCCGAGTGCTGCGAGCGCGGCGGCGGCCGGCAGGCGTGGAACGCCGAAGTTGGGAAGTGCCGCCGCCCGGAGCGTCCGTGCCATCCCCGCTTCCCTCTGTCGCATTCTGCCAGCCTGGACCAAAACGCGGCGGCGTGGAAGCAGCCGGTCCGCTCATGGCGCCCTTGGTTCCGGACCGCGCCCCAGCGGCGATCCGGGACACGAACAAGCGGCTCAGGGGGGCTTCACACGTTCCGCGCCGCCCCGGTCCACACCTCCCGGTACAGCGCCACGATCTCCTCCTTGCTCGGCACGCGCGGATTGTTCGCCGGGCTGCCCGAGGCCAACGCCTGCTCCGCCATCAGCCCTATCTTCGCGTTCCACGCATCCTCCTTGATGCCAAACTCTCCTGGCGAGGGCACCGCCAGTTCGGCATTCAGCGCCTCCAGCCCGGCGACCAGGCGGGCACAAGCGGCCGGGTCCGGGTCGGAGTCTCCCGCGAGACCGATGCGGCGCGCGGCCTCGGCGTAGCGCGCCTCCGCGCCGCCGACCGAGAAGCGGGTCACGGCGGGCAGCAGCATCGCGTTCGACAGCCCGTGCGGCACATGGAAATGCGCGCCGATCGGGCGCGACATGCCATGCACCAGCGCGACCGAGCTGTTGGAAAACGCAAGCCCCGCCTGGGTCGCCCCGAGCATCATCCCCTCCCGCGCCGCCGCGTTGCGCGGCTCGGCATAGGCGGTGCGCAGGTGCTTGCCGATCAGCGCCATCGCCGAGACGGCGAGCGCGTCGGAGAACGGGTTGGCCCGCTTGGAGACATAGGCTTCCAGCGCGTGCGTCAGGCTATCAACGCCGGTGTCGGCGGTGGTGCGGGCGGGAACCGTGTAGGTCAGCTCGTAATCGACAATCGCGGCGAGCGGCAGGGCGCCGAGGCCGGCGATCAGCATTTTCTCGTCGCGCTCGGTGTCGGTGATCACGGTGAAGCGCGTGCATTCGCTTCCCGTGCCCGCCGTGGTCGGGACGGCGATGACCGGCAGCGCGGCGTGATCCGCCTGCACGGGCACCTTGTAGTCCCGCATCTTGCCCCCGCCCGCGGCGAGGATCGCCATGGCTTTGGCGGTGTCCATCGGCGAGCCGCCACCGAAGCCGATCAGGCAGTCGAAGTCGCCTCGGCGGATGACTCCGGCGCCGGCCTCGATCACCGTGTCCGTGGGGTCAGGAACCGTGTCGCTGAAGACTGTGTGCGCGATCCCGGCGGCGGCGAGCGGTTCCAGGCAGCGTTGCACCAGCCCCGTCTTCACCATGACCGGGTCGGTCACGACCAGCGGGCGCGACAGGCCAAACTTGCCGAGCAGTTCGGCGATCTGGGCGACCGATCCGCCCCCCACGAGCATGGCGCGCGGCGCGACAATGGTGGCATTGACCGTGGTCATGGACGATCTCCTCAGCTTGCCGCGACCGCCGCCAAGGCGGCCCGGCGCTCCTCGTACAACGCGAGCCGGCGGGCGGTTTCAGGAGCGATTCCGCCTGCCGCCTCCTCAGCATACTGGGGCAGTTCGGCAACCCGGTGGCAGGCCGCAAGGTGGCCCTCCCGCCAGGGCGCCAGTTCCGGCGCCTCGGCGCGGCAGCGCTCAATCGCGAACGGGCAGCGCGTATGGAAGCGGCAGCCCGAGGGTGGGTCCATCGGGCTGGGTACATCGCCCTGCGCCACCTCCCGCGCGCGCTTGCGGCGCGGGTCGGGGCGAGGGATCGCCGCCAGCAGCGTCCGCGTGTACGGGTGGCGCGGATCGGCGAACAACTCCCGCTTGCCGGCGATCTCGACGATCTGGCCGAGATACATCACCGCCACCCGGTCGGCCGTGTGCTTCACCACGGCGAGGTCGTGGGCGATGAACAGATAGGTGAGGCCGAGGCGCGCCTGCAAATCCTTCAGCAGGTTGATGACTTGCGCCTGGATCGACACGTCGAGCGCCGAGACCGGCTCATCGCAGACGATCAGCTCCGGCTCTACCGCGAGGGCGCGGGCAATGCCAATGCGCTGACGCTGCCCGCCGGAAAATTCGTGCGGATACCGCTGCGCGTGGTACGGCGCGAGGCCGACCAGCCCCAGCAATTCCCGGACCCGGTGCGCGCGTGAGCGTCGGGTGCCGATGCGATGGACCACCAGCGGCTCGGCCAGGATCGCCCCCACGGTCATGCGCGGATTGAGCGAGGCGAACGGGTCTTGGAACACAATCTGCATTCGCCGCCGCAGCCGCCGTAGCGGCACGCCACTCAGGCGCGTGATGTCCTGCCCGTCAAAGCGGATCGTTCCGGCCGTGGGATCGACCAGCCGCAGCACCAAGCGCGCGGTCGTGGACTTGCCGCAGCCAGACTCCCCGACCAGCGCCAGCGTCTCGCCCCGGCCGAGCGCGAAGGAGACGCCATCCACCGCGCGCACCATGCCCACCGTGCGCGACAGCACGAGGCCGCGCCGGACCGGATAATGCTTGGCGAGGCCAGAGGCCTCCAGCAGCACGGTCACGGCGCCAATGCCTCCACGGGGGCGCGGACGCAGGCGGCCCGGTGCCCCGGCGCCAAATCCCGCAGCGGCGGATCGGTCGCGACACACGCCGCGGCGGCGAAGACGCAGCGCGGATGAAAGCGGCAGCCGGAAGGCAGGGAGAAGGGCGCTGGAACGGTGCCGTCGATCGCGAGCAGGCGCTCGCGCGTTTCGTCGATGCGCGGAAGACTGCCCAGCAGCCCAAGCGTGTACGGGTGCTGCGCGTCGCCGAACACGGCCGTGCTCGCGGCCCGCTCCACGACACGCCCGGCGTACATGACGGCAACCTCGTCGGCCATTTCCGCGACTACGCCAAGGTCGTGGGTGATGAGGATGATCGCCATGCCGGTCTGTTGCTGCAAATCCCGCAGCAGGTCGAGGATTTGCGCCTGCACGGTGACATCAAGCGCGGTGGTCGGCTCGTCGGCGATCAGCAGGTCGGGCGCGCAGGCCAGCGCCATGGCGATCATCACCCGCTGGCGCATCCCGCCCGACATCTGGTGCGGGTACTCGCCGAACCGGCGCTCGGGCGAGGGAATGCGCACCCGGCCCAGCGCCGCGATCGCATTGGCCCGCAGCGCGGCGGCGGACGCGGTGCGGTCATGCGCGCGCATCGCCTCGGTGATCTGATCGCCCACCGTGAAGACCGGGTTGAGGCTGGTCATCGGCTCCTGAAAGATCATCGCAACGCGCCGGCCCCGGAGCGCGCGCATTGCTCTCGCGGGGAGCGCTGAAAGATCCCGCCCATCGAACACGATACGTCCGGCGGCGATCCGGCCGGGCGGTGGAACCAGGCGCATGATCGACAGCGACAGAATCGACTTACCGCAACCGGACTCGCCCACAATCCCGAGCGTGCGCCCGCGTTCCACCGCGAGATCGACCCCATCCACCGCCGCGACCGCCCCCTGGTGCGTTTGGAAGACAGTGCGCAGGTTTTCGATTGAAAGCAGGGGTCCGGCCCCCTCCCCCC
>DATFDN010000014.1:0-4708 GCA_035252035.1 Acetobacteraceae bacterium
GGCAGCCATCGCCGCGCTGCGCTCGGGCGAGGCGCTGGGCTACACCGAGGCGCTTGGCCGGCGCGGCCTCCGGCAGCGGATCGCCGCGCATTACCGGGACTGGTACGGCCTGGAGGTCGCGCCGGAGCGGATCGCCGTGACGGTCGGCGCGTCCGGCGCCTTCCCCCTCGCCTTCCTCGCCGCCTTCGACCAGGGCGACCGCGTGGCGATGGCAGCGCCCTTCTATCCGCCCTATGTGAACATCCTGACCGCGCTCGGCTTCACCCCGGTGATCCTGGAGGCCGGGCCGGAGACGCGGTTCCAGCCGACCGTCGCGATGCTGGAAAGTCTCGACCCGCCCCCCGACGGGCTGATCGTTGCCAGCCCCTGCAATCCGGCGGGAACAATGCTGCATCCACAGGAGCTTGCCGAGATTGCCTCATGGTGCGAGCGAGCCGGCGTGCGGCTGGTGAGCGACGAGATCTATCACGGCCTGAACTACGACTCCCCCCTCGCCACCGCCTCCGCTTTCCCGCACGCGGTGGTGGTGAACAGCTTCTCCAAGTATTTCAGCATGACCGGCTGGCGCGTCGGCTGGCTCGTCCTGCCCGAGGACATGGTCCGCCCGGTCGAGTGCCTGGCGCAGAATTTGTTCATCAGCGCGCCCCACGTCTCGCAGATCGCGGCGGAAGCGGCGTTCGACTGCCATGGCGAATTGCAAACCAATGTCGCCCGCTATCGTCGCTCGCGCGATCATCTGCTGGCCAGGCTGCCCGAAGCCGGCTTCCGCCTGGTCAGCCCCGCCGAGGGCGCGTTCTATCTCTTCGCCGATGTCACCGAGCGATCCAACGACAGCACCGCCCTGTGCGCGCGGATGCTGGCCGAGGTCGGGGTCGCCGCCGCGCCCGGCGTCGATTTCGACCGCGCGCGCGGCAGCCGCTTCGTGCGCTTCAGCTATTGCGGCCCGGAGGCTGATATGGTCGAGGCGGCGGCGCGGCTAGCGGGGTGGCGGTAGCGAAGCTGAGCCGCGCTTGCCACCCAACTCCCAGTCTGGCTCACTCGCGCGCAACCGGCGAGGAGAACGGGAATGAGCGCGACAGCGGGAGGAGCGGCGCATGTCGTCGCGGACGTGACGGACGGGATCGGCTGGATCACGCTGAACCGGCCCGCAGAACTCAACACGCTGTCGCGCGAGATGAAGGATCTGCTGTTCGAGGCGACCGCCGCCTTCGAGCACGATCCGGCCGTGCGCTGCGTGGTCGTCCGCGGCAATGGGCCGCACTTCATGGCCGGCGGGAACATCAAGGAATTCAGCGAGGCGCTGCGCTCCAGCGACCAGGCCGCCTATTTTCAAGGATTCGAGGCGCGGGTCGTCAGCGCGCACCAGGTGATCTATCACCTGCGTCGCATGGCAAAGCCCGTGTTGGCCTCGGTCCATGGCGCGGTGGCGGGCTTCGGGCTGAGCCTGGTCATGGCCTGCGATCTCGCGATCGCCAGCGACGACGCGCTGTTCACGCTGGCCTATCGGCACATCGGGCTGTCCGCAGACGGCGGCGCGAGCTATTTCCTGCCGCGCATCGTGGGCGAGCGGCGCGCGCTGGAGATCGCGCTGCTCGGCGAGCGGTTCGATGCAGCGAAAGCGCGCGAATTCGGCCTGGTCAATTGGGTCGTGTCGCGCGATGAACTGGCCGATGCGACGATGAAGATGGCGCGGCGGCTCGCCGACGGGCCGACGCTTGCGCTCGGTCGGGCCAAGCAGCTCATCCGCTCGTCGCTCGACAATAGCTGGGACGAGCAGTCGCACCGCGAGGCGGAGGCCATCGCGGACATGGTGCGGACCGAGGACCATCAGGAGGGACTGACCGCGTTCCTGGAGAAGCGCCAGCCACGGTTCCAGGGGCGCTGAGGGAACATCCGCGCCGCACCTTTCCACCTCTCCCGCTTGCGGGAGAGGTGTACGAGAGTCAGGTACACGATTATTCTGGAGATGTATGACTGCCGTAGCGTGGCGCCGGAGGAGCGAGACGATGCGCTGCCTGCGTTTCACTGCTCTGTTCCTGTCGCTGTCCCTGACGGCACAGGCGCAAGACTGGCCTGCCTATGGCGGCGACGCGGCGGGCACGCGCTATTCGGCCGCGACCGAGATCACGCCCTCGAACGTCGGCCGCCTCGCGCCGGCCTGGACATTCCACACCGGCGAGGCGCCGCGAAGCGGTTCGGCGGGCAGCGCCTTCGACGGCGGCGGGGTGAACTGGGGCGGGGGCGCCTTCGATCCGAAATCCGGGCTGTTCGTCGTGAACGTGAGCAATCTGGCGCACGTTATCCGGCTGATTCCGCGCGCCGATTATGCCGCCGCGCGCGCGAACGAACCGAAGGCGGAAATCGGGCGCGGCCTCGGCACGCCCTATGCGGCCGAGCGCACCCTGCTCACCTCGATCTTCGGCATTCCCTGCAATCCGCCGCCCTGGGGAATGCTCGCGGCGATCGATTTGAGCGACGGCACAACCCGATGGCAGGTGCCGCTTGGCTCGTGGGTGTGGGGCAGGCTGCGCGGATTGCCGAACGAGGGCGGCCCGATCGTCACGGCCGGCGGACTCGTGTTCATCGCGGCGGCGATGGACGACAAGCTACACGCCTTCGATCTCGCGACCGGCGCCCTGCTGTGGGAAGGCGCCCTGCCGGCCGGCGGCCAGGCCACGCCGATGACCTATGTCGCGGGGGGCCGGCAGTTCGTGGTGGTCGCGGCCGACGGCCATGCGAGGATGGGCACCAAGCTCGGCGACGCCGTGGTGGCGTTCGCTTTGCCATCATCGCGATAGGCGCGACCGAGTCAGGCCGCCAATGCCCGCGCCGGCATCGTTTCTAGTGTACGCAACCGCGCGAACATCGTCTCGGCCGCGATCCCCCCGCCGCCCGCCTCCAGGCAATCGGCGAACTTTTCGAAGATTTGCTGCGAGGACAATGGCTTGCTAGGGTGGCCCGTGGCGCGGGCCACGGGCTCGCCGGCCAGCGTCTCGCCGGTTGCGAGCGCGACGCTCACCTGATCCGCGGGCGCCGCGCCGGGAAGCGCGGGGTCGTGCGCGCTGGTCGTTTCCGTCACGACGCGCCGCATCAACGCTTGCACATCAGGCCGGCGCACGAAATCGTCGGTCAGCTCGCGCAAGCCGACGCGGCGCGCGATGACCGCGCCCGCCATCGCGAACTCGATGCTGAACTTGGCCGCCAGCCCGGTCTCGGGCGCGTGGTTGCGCAGCACCGTCGCGAAGTAGTCGCTGATCCGCACCGTGATCCGCTCGACCGAATCGGCCCGCACGGGATGCGCCGCCAAGAGATCGAGCGCGCCGTCGATCGCGCGATGCGTGCAGTAGCAGGTCGGGTATTTCTTGATCGCGAGCCCCTCGCGCAGCAGCGCCCAGTCCTCGCCGAGACGCGCCGCGCTCGCGCGATCCTCGTTGCCCTCGGGCGAGATCGCGTGCAGGAAGCCTTGCGGATGCTCCAGCGCGTCCGCGCTCGCCGTGAACCCCGCCTCGGCCAGCCGCGCCGCCATGATCCCCGAGTGCGCCGCGCGTCCGGCGTGGAAGGGTTTGGTCATGGTGCCGAAATTCGCCATCAGGCCGGCGCTTTGCGAGGCGCCGAGCGCCACCGCCATCGCCGCGCGCGCCGCGTCCAGCCGGCGCAGCTTCGCGCACGCGGCCGCCGCGCCGATCGCGCCGTACAGCCCGGTCGGATGCCAGCCCTTCTCGTGCAGCAGCCCGGAATCGCGGCGGAACAACTCGGCCCAGGTCTCGTAGCCCGCGACGTAGGCCACCAGCATGTCCATTCCCGTTGAATCCAGCGCCTCGGCTTCCGCCAGGATCGCCGGCACGAGCACGGTGGAGGGATGCCCGCGCAGCGCCACATCGTCGTAATCGAGCGCGTGCGCCGCCGTGCCGTTGATCCAAGCCGCCTCGGGCGCCGGCGCGCGGGCCGCGCTGAAGGTGAGCGAGGACGGACCGGGGGGCGGGGCGAGCACGTCGCGCAGGATGCGCACGCAGTCCTCGCCCCGCCCAGCGATCATGGTGCCCACCGTGTCGATGAAGCCGAGCCGCGCCACCTCCATCGCCGCCTGGGGGATGCGGTTGGGCGAAAGCGCCGCGATGAACGCGCCGATGTCCTGGGTCAGTGCCATGACGTAACCTCCTTTATGTCGGCAACTCGATCAGGAATGGCCCTTTCATCCGCAACGACTGGGCGAACAGATCGGCGAATTGCTCGCAGCTTTCCGCCCGCGCCGCCTCCACGCCCATGCCGCGCGCCAGCCCCACGAAGTCGAGGTCGGGGTTGCCCAGATCCATCATGTCCAGCGCGGTCCGGCCGGGGTTGGCGCCGACATTGGCCAGCTCGCCCAGCAGGATCTGGTATTTGCGATTGGAGAAGATGATCGTTGTCACGTCCAGCTTCTCGCGCGCCTGCGTCCACAGCGCCTGCACGGTGTACATCGCCGAGCCGTCGGCTTGCAGGTTCACCACGCGCCGGCCCGGCGCCCCGGTCGCGGCGCCGGTCGCGAGCGGCATCCCCCCGCCGATCGCCCCGCCGGTCACTTGCAGCCAGTCATGCGGCGCGGCGGCGACGGTTCCGGGGAAGAAGCCGCGCCCGAAGGTGATGCTTTCGTCGGCGATAATGGCGTTCTCGGGCATCAGCGCGGCCAGCGACTGCGCGAAATTCTCCGTGGTGATCGCCCCGCGCCCCG
>DATFDN010000015.1:0-2636 GCA_035252035.1 Acetobacteraceae bacterium
ATGTTCACCACGCCCGCGCCGGCGGGCAGCAGCGACAGGCGGCGCCGGTCCATCAGGTCGCGCGTGGCCGGGGTGAGCGGGCAGGCGAGCACCAGGAATTCGGTGGTCCCCAGCGCCCGGTCCAAATGATCGGGGCCGATCACCTCGGTGCAGTTGGAGTGCGGGGCCGGGTGAGCCCGCACGCCGGTGACGCGCAGCCCGAAGCGGGCGCCGTGCGCCGCGACCGCGCCGCCAAGCGCGCCGAGCCCGATCACCGTCATCCGCCGCCCGTTCAGTACCGTGCCCCAAAGCTTGCGCCAGCGTCCGGCGCGTTGGTGCGTCACCATCTCCGGCACGCGGTTGGCGAGCATCAGCACCGCCATGACGCCGAACTCGCCCGCCTTGGCGGCGTGGGCGCCGCGGTTGTTCAGCAGCGCAACCCCTGGAGGCAACCAGTCGAAGGGGGCGAGGTTGTCGAGTCCGGCATTCGCGACGAACAGCAGCTTGAGGCGCGGCGCGCGCAGCGGCAGCAGCCCAGCGAGCACGTCCTTGTCGGTGACAAGCGCCTCGGCCTCGCCGAGCGCCGCTTCGTAGCCCGCGCGGTCGGAGGCGAAGCTGACGACGTGCCCCGATCGGTCCTCCCCGGCGCGGGAAGCGACGCGCGCCCACAGCTCGGGCGTGATCGGGCCGAGCGGGTCGTCTGCGGGGTTCTGGACGTGGATGCGCATGGCGAGAGCCTGCCACCCGCGCCCCTTTCCCGCTACCCTCCCAGTGGGAAGTTGCGCCATCCGTTCGGCGGCAACGCATAGCAAAGGGTACGGCCGTGCTCCACGGTAGACCAACCCCGGAGCGACTGAACGCGTTCTCCGACGGCGTGTTCGCCGTCCTCATCACGGTGCTGGTCCTGGAACTGCGCCCGCCGGAGCTTCCTACCTTCAGGGCGCTCCTGTCGCTCTGGCCCACATGGCTGAGCTACGCAGTGAGCTACCTTTTCATTGCCATCGTCTGGACCAATCACCATCATCTCCTGCGCTACGCGGCGGAGGCCACGCCTCGCCTGATGTGGTTCAATTTCGCGCATCTGTTCTCCGTGTCGCTGCTTCCGCTCTCCACCGCTTGGATGGCCGTGAGCGAATTGGCGCCGCAGCCAGTTGCCTTCTACGCGGCGGTCTTCTTCCTCGTGAACGCGACCTATGTCTTTTTGATTTGGGAGCTTGTTGATCGCGCTGCGGTCGATGAGGCGTCACGACGGGTGAGCAGGATCATGCGGTTCCGGTCGATCGCGACTCTCTGCCTCTTCGGTGCGGCTGCGGCCGTGGCGCTGAGGTACCCTCTGGTTGGACTCGGAATTTGTTGTTGTTGCCTGATCGTCTATCTGAAGCCAGATGCGCCGGGAGTGGGGAGGCAACGATCGCCGGCTTCGCGATGGCAGGATTCAAGGGTTGGCGAATGCCTCAGGCCGGCCGTTCGCCAGGCTCGCCGCCGCCCGCGGTGACGGGGGTGCGCGGAAGCGGGCGCGACGCCGCTTATAGTTTGTCAGGCCAAGCGGCGCTCAGAACAGCGAGTACCCGCCGTCGATCACGAAGCTGTCCCCCGTGTGATAGGCGCTGGCCGGGCTCATCAGGTAGACCGCGATGCCGCCGAAATCCTCCCCGGTGCCCCAGCGGCGCATGGGGATGCGCGGCATGACGTTGCCGCTGAACTTGGGGTTGCCGATCGCGTTCGCCGTCATCTCGGTTTCGATCCAGCCGGGCAGGATGGCGTGGGCGCGGACCTTGTGGCGCGCCAGCTCGACCGAGAGGGCGCGCACCATGGAGACCATGCCCCCCTTGGTCGCGGCGTAGTGCTCGCTGCGCGGCGCCGCCTCGATGGCGGCGAGCGAGGCGGTGCCCACCAGCACGCCGCCGTCCCCGCGCTCGACCATGTGCCGCGCGGCGGCGCGGAAGGTGTAGAACGCGCCGTCCAGGTTGACCCGCAGCACGCGGCGCCACTCCTCGGCGGGCATGTCCATGAACGAGCGCTGCCCGCGTCCGGAGACGCCGGCGTTGGCGAAGCACCCATCGACCCGGCCCAGCTCGGCCAAGGTCCGGGCGAACGCCCGCTCCACCGCCTGCTCCCCGCCCACGTCGCAGAGCAATGTGAGGACGCGCCGGCCGGTCGGCTTCAGCGCCGCCTCGGCGCGCGCGTTCTTCTCGGCGTTCGTGCCCCAGATGGCGATGTCGGCGCCGGCCTCGGCCATGGCGCGGGCCATGCCGAGGCCGATGCCGCTGTTCCCGCCCGTCACCAGGGCGACCTTGCCGGTCAGGTCGAAGGGCTGATAGGCCATGGGGTCTCCTCATGCTCGCGCACTCGTCGAGCCGATAGAAGCGTGTCGCGGCGTGGCTGAACAGGGCTGGAAACCGATCGGCGCCGCGGACGTTACCGCCGCGAACCCTTCGTCGCGGGCCGATTCATGTTCCTTGCTTGGCGCCCATTGGCTCTCCTGGGATTGGCCGCCGGCCTTGGCGGCTGCGTCTATGAGGCGCCCACCCCTTACCCGGCGGCTTATGCGTACAGTCCCTACGATCCGGCCCAGCGCGTGGCCGGGGGCGCGGCGATCGGAGCGGGTGCCGGCGCGGCGCTGGGCGGGCTTGCCGGTGGGGGACAAGGCGCGGCGA
>DATFDN010000016.1:0-3172 GCA_035252035.1 Acetobacteraceae bacterium
GGCCGCCCACGCCGCTGCCGCGCACGGTCTGGCTGTCCACGATCGCGGCGCTCGGCTCCGAAGAGCGGCCTTCCGCCTCGCGCGCCAGCTCCCGCAGCCGGTCGTGCATGGCGCGCAGCGCGCCGTCGCGGCGCCAGCGCCGGAACTGGGAGTACACCGTGGGCCACGGCGGGAAGCAGTGCGGCAGGAAGCGCCACGCGCAGCCCGTCCGAACGAGGTAGAAGATCGCCTCGGCCATGAGCCGCCGCGGCCACTTCAGCGGGCGGCCGATCGGCGACGGCGCGGGCAGCAGCGGCTCCAACGCCGCCCATTCGGCGTCAGACAGAGCCGTCGGGAACGGGCGATGGCGGGTGTCGGGCACGGCACGCTCCAAACGAGGAAGCTGAGCCGTGCCAACGTTTTAGCTCACAACCCGCTTTCGCCGACGGTCAGTGAGGTAAAGTTCTCGATCTGTAAAGACGTCGTTAAATAATTTGCACAATGCTGCGCCAAGTTGGTGGCATCGATGGCGTGGAAACCCCAAAAGCTCTCTGGAATTATTACCGTGTCGTTATCTCTGCTCTGGGCGGGGGCGCCCCCCCGCGCTGAGCCTCCGCTGGAGCCGGCAGCGCGTCGAGGTGAGTATCAGCGGCCGCCCGCGATTCCGTTCCCGAGCGACAACATCTACTCCCCGGCGAAGGCCAGGCTCGGCCGCATGCTGTTCTTCGAACCTCTCCTCTCCGGCTCACGGACGCGCTCTTGCGCGAGCTGCCACAATCCGGCCCTGTCCTGGGGCGACGGGCTGCCACGGGCCCTCGGCGACGTGGGCGCATCCATGGCACTGCGTTCGCCCACGCTTCTCAACGTGGCTTGGACGCAGCGCCTCGGTTGGGACGGCAAATTCACCAACCTGGAGTCGGTCGCCTTCGCCGCGATCACGGGGGCGGGAAACATGAACCTGCACGAGGCAGCGGCGATTGAGCGCCTGGCCGCGATCCCCGGTTACGTCCGCGCCTTCGCGGAGGCGTTTGGGGACCCGGAAATCACGCGCCGCGACGCCGAGCTGGCGCTGGCCACCTACGAGCGGACGATCGTCTCGGGCGAGGCGCCGTTCGACCGTTGGATCGCCGGCGACGGGGGGGCAATCAGCGAGGCTGCCAAGCGCGGCTTCGCCCTTTTCAACGGCAAGGCTAAGTGCTCGGCCTGCCATAGCGGCTGGGCGTTCAGCGACGGTTCGTTCCACGACATCGGGACCGCCGAGGGAGGGGATCTCGGACGCGGCCGGCTATTCCCGACCTCACTCAAGCTGCGCTATGCTTTCAAGACACCCACGTTGCGGGACGTGGCGCGCCGTGCCCCTTACATGCACGACGGTTCCGTGCCGACCCTGGAAGCGGTGATCGCCCTCTACGACCGGGGCGGTGTCCAGCGTCCGAGCCGGTCGGAGCTGATCCGCCCGCTCGGGCTGACGGAAGTCGAGAAGGCGGACCTGATCGCCTTCCTGCGCACGCTCACCAGCTTGCCCGAGCCCGTCCCGGTTCCAGTCCTGCCACGCGAGGAAGGCCACGGCGGCGTGGCACCGTAACGCGTGGCTTCGTAACGCCTTTGCCAGCTTGCGTACGGGCGTTTCAGCCCAGCAAGGGCAGTGCCGCCCCGAGTAGGAGAAGGCCGACCACCAGCAGCGCGCCACCGCAGCGCTCAAGCGCCACGGCGTGGAGCGACGCGCAGGTGGCGCCCCAGGACAGGCCGGCGCCGGAGGTGAGCGCCAGCAAGATCAAGGAACAGATCATTGGACCGTTGTGCGAGACACCTGTTCATTTTGCGCGGAAAAGGTTAATAAACCGTTGCGGGCTGCGCCCGAACCGGCTACAACATTCCGAATGTGGAACATATTGGCTCCACAATCTGGGGTGTGATCATGTGGCCGCAGTCCTTGTCCGTGCCGTCGGTCGCGAGGGCGACCGGGCTGGGTGTCCTGTTAAGCCTGACCGCTCTTCGGCCGGCGAACGCGCACGTCAAGTGGTTCTGCGCTTTCGACGTCGCCGGGCAGCCGAGAGGGTTGGAAAACGTGCTCTGTCCAGACTTCGAGCGACTGACCGGTCTCGCGCTCGCGGTCCTTCTGGTCGGGTGCGTGCTGGAAAGGACACCGGCCGGCACGGCCCTGTTGCGAGCGTTGGATCGGGTGACCGGTGGTCTGCGCGCCAGCACCGAGGTTCTGCTTCGCGCCACTTGCGGCGCCTTCTTCGTGGCGCTCTGGGCCATCGGAGGCATCCTGCTCACGCCCGAGCTGAAGACGGCCTCGTCCTTTGTTCCCTGGTTTCAGCTCGCGATCGCCGCCGGGCTGATCTGGCGACGAACCCTGCCGCTATCAGCGATCGGGATCGTAGTCCTGTTCGGACTCGCGGTCCGGGACTACGGCGTCTTCCATCTGATGGACTATCCCATCTTTCTCGGCGTCGCGGCCTACCTCGCGTTGACGGGGCTTGGGCGCACCTTGTTCGGAGCGCGACCGCTCGACATCGCCCGTTGGGCCGCGGGCATCACCCTGATGTGGGCCTCGATCGAGAAGTGGGCGTATCCGGAGTGGACTTTCCCCTTGTTCATCACCCATCCCACGATGAGCATGGGCTTTGACGTTCAGTTTTTCATGCGCGCCGCCGGCGTGGTCGAATTCACGCTTGCCTTCGCGCTCATGTGGACGCCACTCGTGCGGCGCTCGGCCGCGATTATCCTCACGGGCATGTTCGTCAGCGCCGTGGTCGAGTTCGGAAAACTTGACGCGATAGGTCACTCCGGCATCATCGCGGTCCTATTGGCGATCGCCGCCGACAACGTGGGCGCTGTGAAGGCGAGGAGAGAGTGCGGACCACGGCTGCTCGCGCCGGCCATAGGCTATGGCGTGGCGTTGGCGGCATTCCTCGCCCTCTACTACGCCGCCCACGCGATGCTGTTTGGGACGACGATCACCTGACCGGCCGGCACGGCCGTCGCACCCGCTGTGACACCAGTCGGGTTGCGCGAAGGGGCTGGTGGTCCTGCCGGATCACCCCGGCCCCCTCGGGCGATGCCGGTCAGTTCACATGGACAAGCAGCCTCATCTTCGGATGAATGCCGCACAAGACGGTGAACGCACCCAACCTCGGGAAGGTGATATCCACCTTGGCCCCAGGCTCCTGGTCGCCGGAGTCAAAGC
>DATFDN010000017.1:0-8285 GCA_035252035.1 Acetobacteraceae bacterium
CCCTGGCGCGCCCCCGCGACTGTCGGGGACACCTTGGCCGCGACGCTCGCCGACTCTTGGGGGTTGCCGCCGAGGGCGCGGGAGAGCTTGGCCGCGGTCTCCAGCACCTGGGGGAGCAGCGAGCGGGGGCGTGGCGGGCGCATCCGCATCGAGGGAGCGGTGACGCAGAGGACGGCCACAACCTGTCCCGCCGCGTCGCGCACGGGCGCGGAGACGGAGACGGCGCCCGGATGGACTTCATCGGCGGTGATGAGATAGCCGCGCGCGCGGAGCCGTTGCAGGTCGGCGGCGATCCAGGCCGGGTCGGTGCGGGTCGCCGGGGTGAAGCGCGGCAGGCGTTGCGCCAGGAGCTGGGTCTGCACCGCCTCGGGCGCGTAGGCCAGCAGCAGCCGGGCGGCGCCGGCGTGCAGGAGCCGGCGGTTGCCAACGTCGGCATAGACCCGCAGCGCCGGATCGGCCTGGTAGATCGCCGTCGTCTCCGCCTGCATCCCGTCGCGCGTCAGAAGATAGGTGTTCTCGCCCACGGCCTGCCCCAGTTCGGCGAGGAAGGGCTGCGCCGTCGCGGCCAAGGCACCCTGGTCCTGCGCGGCGCGGCCGAGCGCGCTCCACCGCGCGCCCAGGCGCCAGATGCCCCGCGCCTCATCCTGGATCGCGAATCCCCGCGCCTGCAAGGTCCGCAGCAGCCGGAAGGCGGCGGTGCGCGTGCAGCCCGCCGCCTCGGCAACCGAGGCGAGGGAAGAGGGGCCGGTCCGCGCCAAGGCCTCCAGCAGATCCAGTGCGCGCCCGACCGCGGCGATGCTGTAGTCCGGCGTCGGGTCGGCGGATTTCTTCGCGGGCGGGACCGGCTTGGCGGTGTGCCGGGCGCGGGCTGAGCGCGTCGCGGGCTTGCTGGAGGTCTTGCTAGGAGCGCGCATGGATCGTCCACGAAGGTTTGGAATCTGCCAACGGGCAGGAAGGGGTGCTAGTCAGGCGGTCAATCGAACAAAACAGGTTTGCAATCGAAGGTCACAATCCATACACCCTGTTTGCGCCCCGTCAAACGCCAGATTAACGGCCAGGCGCCGGACACGGAGTTTTGTGGCCGGCCCGGCCGGCTCTCATGCGAGCGGCCAACCCGGACCGCGCCGCGCCTTGCCGAGACGGGGTGGCTGCGCTAAAGCGCGCCTCCGACCGCGAGCCGGTGCCGCCCACTGGCCCGTCGGGCGGGCGTGGTGGAATTGGCAGACACGCCAGATTTAGGTTCTGGTGGCGCAAGCCGTGGGGGTTCAAGTCCCTCCGTCCGCATCACTGGAAGGACAGGGATCGCCGAGCTTATGCAGGTTACTGAAACGCTCTCCGAAGGGTTGAAGCGTGCCTATACCGTGGTGGTCCCCTCCGCCGCCATCGAAAGCCGCAAGGCCGAGCGGCTGACCGAGCTTGGCAAGACCCTCAACCTCCCCGGCTTCCGTCCCGGCAAGGTGCCGCCGATGGTGGTGCGCCAGCGCTATGCCTCGGCGGTGACGGCCGAGGTGGTGGAGGCCTCGGTCCAGGAAGCGGTCCAGCAGGTGCTCGACGAACGGAAGCTGCGCCCGGCGCAGCAGCCCAGCGTTGACCTGCTGAACGCCGACGCTATCGCGCCGACGGGCCTGACCATGGATCTTGAGTTCAAGGTCGAGCTTGAGATCCTGCCCGAGGTCATCCTGCCGGACTTCAGCGCGATCGAGCTGACCCGCCTCAAGGCCGAGGTCACGGACGAGGTGCTGGACAAGGCGCTGCGGAACCTCGCGGCCCGCAACCGGACGCTTGAGGAGATCCCGGCCGAGGAGCTGGCCGGGCGCGGCGCCGAGAAAGGCGAGATCGCGGTGGTGGACTACGCCGGGCGCGTGGACGGGGAGGAGTTTCCCGGCGGCAAGGCGACGGACGCTCCGGTGGAGATCGGCGGAGAGGGCTTCATCCCCGGCTTCGCCGAGCAGATCGAGGGCATCCGCCCCGGCGAGACTCGCGCCATCGAGGTGACGTTTCCCGAAGAGTACGGCGCCAAGCACCTCGCGGGCAAGCGAGCGACCTTCGAAGTCGTCGGCAAGGCGGTCAAGCGCGCCCACGTGCCGGACATCGACGAGGCTTTCGCCCAGAAACTCAGCTTCGACAGCGTGGACGAGCTCAAGGACTTTATCCGCGGCCAGATCCAGCGCGAGTACGACCAGCTCTCCCGGATGCGCCTCAAGCGCCAGTTGCTGGACAAGCTGAACGACTTGGTGAGCTTCGACCTGCCGCCGAGCCTGGTCGATGCGGAGTTCAACCAGATCTGGGCGCGGCTGGAGGCGGACCGCAAGGCCGGGCAGCTCGACCCGGAGGACGCGGCCAAGGACGAGGAGGCGCTGCGGGCCGAGTATCGCGGGATCGCCGAGCGCCGCGTGCGGCTCGGCCTGTTGCTGGCCGAGGTGGGGCGCGTGAGCCAGATCGGCGTCACGCCGGACGAGCTGACCCGCGCCATGCGCGCCGAGGCGGCGAACTACCCCGGCCAGGAAACGCAGATCATGGACTTCTTCCGCAAGAACCCGCGCGCGGTGGACACGCTGCGGGGGCCGATCTTCGAGGAGAAGGTGGTCGATTCCCTGATCGGGCGCGCGCGCGTGACCGAACGGGCGGCCAGCGCCGAGGAGCTTGCGAAGGAGGATGACGCCTCCGCCCCGGGCGCGGAGCCCGCCGACTCGGCGCAGCCGGCGGAAGGGGCGGAGGGATAGGGTTGCGGCCCATCCCTCCCTAACCCCGTCCCGCCGGGAGAGGGGAAAACTCTCACCGTAAGCTCCCCCTGGAAGGTTCCCGCCTCTTCCCCTAGATTAGGTCTCTTCTCGCGTTAAGGTGATGCTATGAGGGACCGGGAGCCGGTCGAGATCTACGCCAACACGCTGGTTCCCATGGTGGTCGAGCAGACCGCGCGGGGCGAGCGCGCGTTCGACATCTATTCGCGCCTGCTCAAGGAGCGGATCGTCTTCCTGACCGGGCCAGTGTTCGACCAGGTCAGCGCGCTGATCTGCGCCCAGCTCCTGTTCCTGGAATCGGAGAACCCGGCCAAGGAGATCTCCTTTTACGTCAACAGCCCAGGGGGCGTGGTTTCCTCCGGGCTCGCGATCTACGACACGATGCAGTACATCCGGAGCCCTGTCAGCACCGTCTGCATCGGCCAGGCCGCCTCGATGGGGAGCCTGCTGCTGTGCTCCGGGGCGAAGGGCAAGCGCTACGCGCTGCCGAACTCCCGGATCATGGTCCACCAGCCGTCGGGCGGGGCGCAGGGCCAGGCGAGCGACATCGAAATCCAGGCCCGCGAGATCCTCGCGCTGCGCAAGCGGCTGAACGAGATCTATGTTCGCCACACGGGCCAGCCCATCGAGGCGATCGAGCGCAAGCTGGAGCGCGACACCTATATGTCGGCCGAAGAGGCCCGCGACTTTGGCCTGGTGGACCACGTCGTCGAAAACCGCCCCGCGCCGGCCGAGGAGCCGGGGCGCGGCTGACCGGCACCGATCGATCGCGCCCAGGGGCGGGTGTCACCCCCGGTGTGACCCCCCTGGCACAGGCCCGGCGCGTCCGCTGGAGCGGGGCTTGCCCCGGCAAGCCGGGCGGCCATGTGACGTTTTTGCGGCCAATTTCTTGTCCCGAGCGGTCCGCGAGGGCTAAAGTCTATTCATGTCCCAGCTTCCCAGGGGACGGGAGTGCTCATGAGCAAGTCCGGTGACTCCAAGAATACCCTGTACTGCTCCTTCTGCGGCAAGTCGCAGCACGAGGTGCGCAAGCTCATCGCCGGGCCGACGGTGTTCATCTGCGACGAGTGCGTCGAGCTCTGCATGGACATCATCCGGGAGGAGCACAAGACCCATCTCGTGAAGTCCCGCGACGGGGTGCCCACGCCGCGCGAGATCTGCAAGGTGCTGGATGACTACGTGATCGGGCAGGACCACGCCAAGCGGGTGCTCTCGGTGGCGGTGCATAACCATTACAAGCGGCTGGCGCATGGGCAGAAGAACAACGACGTCGAGATCGCCAAGTCCAACATCCTGCTGATCGGCCCGACCGGCTCGGGCAAGACCCTGCTGGCGCAGACCCTGGCGCGCATCCTCGACGTGCCGTTCACCATGGCCGACGCCACCACCCTGACCGAGGCCGGCTATGTGGGCGAGGATGTCGAGAACATCATCCTCAAGCTGCTCCAGGCGGCCGACTACAACGTGGAGCGGGCGCAGCGCGGCATCGTCTATATCGACGAGGTCGACAAGATCAGCCGCAAGTCCGACAACCCCTCGATCACCCGCGACGTGTCGGGGGAGGGGGTGCAGCAGGCGCTCTTGAAGATCATGGAGGGCACCGTCGCCTCTGTGCCCCCGCAGGGCGGGCGAAAGCATCCGCAGCAGGAATTCCTCCAAGTCGATACGACCAACATCCTGTTCATCTGCGGCGGCGCGTTCTCCGGGATCGAGAAGATCATCAGCGCGCGGGGCAAGGGATCGTCGATCGGCTTCGGCTCGGAGGTGCGCGCGCCGGACGAGCGGCGCACCGGCGCGATCCTGCGCGAGGTGGAGCCGGAGGATTTGCTGAAGTTCGGCCTGATCCCCGAGTTCATCGGCCGTCTGCCCGTGGTGGCGACACTTGAGGATCTAGATGTCCACGCCCTGGTCGAAATCCTCACCAAGCCGAAGAACGCGCTGATAAAGCAGTATTCCCGCCTGTTCGAGATGGAGGGCGTGAAGCTCACGTTCACCGAGGAGGCGCTACGCTCGGTCGCGACGCGGGCCATCGGGCGCAAGACCGGCGCGCGCGGCCTGCGCTCCATTATGGAGGCGATCCTGCTCGACACCATGTTCAACCTGCCGGGCCTGGACAGCGTGGAGGAGGTCGTCATCAACCGCGAGGTCGCCGAATCGCGCGCCAACCCGCTCTATCTGCACGGCAAGGAGCGGGTCGGGGAGTCGGGCTGAGCTTCGACCCCTTCCCCAACGCTACCCCCTCCCCTGGGGAGAGGGGACCAGTAGGTTTCAAGGTCTTGTGTGCTGCAACCGCGCTGCCGATATCTGGCTTTGTGAAGCGGGCGTCCCGGCCCGCCGCGAGGCGCGGTCCGTGCCGCTATCGGGCGGAACGTGCAGCGACTGTCCCATAGGAGGTCCAATATGACGGAATCCGATCGGCCAGGCCCGGCGCAGCCGGCGCGTTTTGCCAAGGAGACCGGGGAAGGCGATCGGTCGGCGGCGATCGCGGGAGCCGACCTGCTCCCCGTGCTGCCGCTGCGCGATATCGTTGTCTTTCCGCACATGATCGTGCCGCTGTTCGTCGGCCGCGAGAAGTCAGTGCGGGCGCTTGAGGCGGTGATGAAGGAGGACAAGCAGATCCTGCTTGTCGCCCAGCGCAACGCCGCCCAGGACGACCCTGCCGCGGAGGACATCTACCGCGTGGGCACGGTCTCCACGATCCTGCAATTGCTGAAGCTGCCGGACGGCACGGTGAAGGTGCTGGTCGAGGGCGGCAAGCGCGCGCGGATCGTCGGCTTCAGGGAGACCCAATCCTATTTCGAGGCCTTCGTCGAGGCGATGCCCGACCAGGGCAGCGACGCCAAGGAGCTGGAGGCGCTCGGCCGCACCGTCGTCTCCCAGTTCGAGCAGTACATCAAGCTCAACAAGAAGATCGCGCCCGAGGTGCTGGTCTCGCTCAACCAGATCGACGACCCGAGCAAGCTCGCCGACACGGTGGCCGCGCACCTCAACCTGAAGATCTCCGAGAAGCAGGAGGTGCTGGAGACGGCGAAGGTCAACGAGCGCCTGGAGCGCGTCTTCGGCCACATGGAATCCGAGATCGGCGTCTTGCAGGTGGAGAAGCGCATCCGAAACCGCGTCAAGCGCCAGATGGAGAAGACGCAGCGCGAGTACTACCTCAACGAGCAGCTCAAGGCGATCCAGAAGGAGCTGGGCGAGGGCGAGGACGGCAAGGACGAGGCCGCCGAGCTGGAAGAGAAGATCAAGAAGACCAAGCTCTCCAAGGAGGCGCGGGAGAAGGCGCTGACGGAGCTGAAGAAGCTCCGCACCATGAGCCCGATGAGCGCCGAGGCGACGGTGGTGCGCAACTACCTCGACTGGATGCTCTCGATCCCCTGGAAGAAGCGCAGCAAGGTCCGCAACGACGTGCTCGAGGCCGAGAAGGTGCTCGACGCCGACCATTACGGGCTGGAGAAGGTCAAGGAGCGTATCCTGGAGTACCTGGCCGTGCAGGCGCGCAGCCCGAAGGTGCGCGGCCCGATCCTCTGCCTGGTCGGCCCGCCCGGCGTCGGCAAGACCTCGCTCGGCAAGTCGATCGCGCGCGCCACGGGGCGGCAGTTCGTGCGCATGTCGCTGGGCGGCGTGCGCGACGAGGCGGAGATCCGCGGCCACCGGCGCACCTACATCGGCTCCATGCCCGGCAAGGTCATCCAGGGCATGAAGAAGGCGAAGACCTCGAACCCCCTGTTCCTGCTGGACGAGGTGGACAAGCTCGGCGCCGACTGGCGGGGCGATCCGTCCTCGGCGCTGCTTGAGGTGCTCGACCCCGAGCAGAACAGCACCTTCAACGATCACTACCTTGAGGTGGACTACGACCTCTCGGACGTGATGTTCGTCACCACGGCGAACAGCCTGCGGATGCCGCAGCCGCTGATGGACCGCATGGAGATCATCCGCATCCCCGGCTACACCGAGGATGAAAAGGTGGAGATCGCCAAGCGGCACCTGATCGCCAAGCAGGGCGCGGCGCATGGGCTCAAGAAGGACGAGTGGAGCATCTCCGAGGAGGCGCTGCGCGACCTGATCCGCTACTACACGCGCGAGGCGGGGGTGCGGAACCTTGAGCGCGAGATTGCCAACGTGGCGCGCAAGGCGGTGCGCGAGCTGGTCACGCACAAGGACAAGGGCAAGAAGGTCGCGATCACCCGCAAGAACCTCGACAAGTACGCCGGGGTCCGGAAGTTCCGCTTCGGCGAGACCGAGGCCGAGGACATGGTGGGCGTCGTCACCGGCCTGGCCTGGACCGAGGTGGGCGGAGAGATCCTGACCATCGAGAGCGTGATGGTGCCTGGCAAGGGGAACGTGAAGCACACCGGCAAGCTGGGCGACGTGATGCAGGAGAGCGTGTCCGCGGCCATGAGCTATGTCCGCTCCCGCGCGATACGCTTCGGCATCAAGCCGACCCTGTTCGACCGGCGCGATATCCATGTGCATGTGCCGGAGGGGGCGACGCCCAAGGACGGACCGTCGGCCGGCGTGGCGATGGCCACCACCATCGTCTCCGTGCTCACCGGCATCCCCGTGCGCCGCGATGTCGCGATGACCGGGGAGATCACGCTGCGCGGGCGGGTGCTGCCGATCGGCGGGCTGAAGGAGAAGCTGCTGGCCGCGCTGCGCGCCGGGATCACGACCGTGTTCATCCCCAAGGACAACGAGAAGGATCTTGCGGAGATCCCGGACAATGTGAAGAAGGGCCTCACCTTGATCCCGGTGTCCGACGTGGACGAGGTGATCGCCCAGGCGCTGGTCCGCCGGCCCGAGCCGATCGAGTGGGAGGAGCCGGAGGAGCCGGTGGCCGCTCCGGCGCCAGCCCAGCCGGCGGCGTCCCTGCCGCACTGTCGGCTGACCCACCTCCCTCTTCGCCCAAGGGGCGGAGAGGGAGCTAGTCTTCCTTTTTCTTCATCGTGAAGGGTTGTTTACAACCCTTCCCGGAAGACGCACGTTATGGCGCGTGTCGGGAGGGCGGGATGAGCGGCCAGGAGCCGTGGACGGCGGAGCGGGCGGCGCGGATCATTGAGGACCAGGCCGCGAAGCCGGGCGGGCTGCTGCCCGCCTTGCACGCGCTTCAGGGCATGTTCGGCTGCGTGCCGGAGCCGGCCATCCCTCTGCTTGCCGCCGCGTTCAACCTCTCGCGGGCCGATGTCCACGGGGTGGTGTCGTTCTATCACGATTTCCGCCGTCACCCGCCGGGCCGTCACGTGTTGCGGCTGTGCCGGGCGGAGGCGTGCCAATCCATGGGTGCCGAACGGGTCGCGGCGGCGCTTCAGGCGCGGCTTGGCGTGGGCTGGGGGGCGACCACAGCCGATGGCGCCGTGACGTTGGAGCCCGCCTTCTGCCTCGGACTCTGCGCCGTCGCCCCGGCCGCGCTGCTGGATGGGCAGCCGTTCGGGCGAATCGACGCGGAGTCTATCGCGGCGCGCGTGGAGGCGCGGTCATGACGCGCGTGTTCGTGCCCCGCGACGCCGGCGCGCTCGCGCTCGGCGCCGACGCGGTGGCCGCCGCGCT
>DATFDN010000018.1:0-6915 GCA_035252035.1 Acetobacteraceae bacterium
GACGGCGACGGGCGCGGCGGGCTCGGGCGGGGCGGCGAGCAGCATGGCAAGCCGCTCGATCCCGGCGGCCCAGCCCACGGCGGGCGTCGGCGGCCCGCCCATCTCGGCCACCAGCCCGTCATAGCGCCCGCCCGCCATCACCGTGCCCTGCGCGCCGAGCTGGGTGGTGACGAACTCGAAGGCGGTGTGGCCGTAATAGTCGAGCCCGCGCACGATGCGCGGGTTCTCCCGGTAGGGGACGCCGAGCCGGTCGAGATGGCGCTTGAGGTCGGCGTAGAAGCGCCCGGCCTCCCCGGTCAGGAACGGTTCGATCGTGGGCGCCTCGGCCACCAGGGGACGGTCGCGCTCGTCCTTGCTGTCGAGGATGCGCATGGGGTTGCGCTCCAGCCTGGCCAGGCTGTCGGACGAGAGGCGGTCCCTGTGGGCGGTGAAGTGCGCCACCAGCGCCTCGCGCCAGGCGGCGCGGCTCGCCTTGTCGCCGAGCGTGTTCAGCTCCAGCACGGTGTCTGCGGCGACGCCGAGCGCGCCAAGGATGTCCCAGCCACAGGCGATCACCTCGGCGTCGGCCAGCGGCTCGGCCGGGCCGATCAGTTCGATCCCGATCTGATGGAACTGGCGGTAGCGCCCTTTCTGCGGCCGCTCGTAGCGGAACATCGGCCCGGCGTAGAATACCCTCTGCGGCAGGGTCTGGGTCAGGCCGTTGCTGACCAGCGCCCGGCACACTCCGGCGGTGCCCTCGGGGCGCAGCGTGATCCCCTCCCCGCCCCGGTCGGTGAAGGAGTACATCTCCTTGGTCACGACATCCGACGTCTCGCCCAGGGTGCGGGCGAAGACGCGCGTGTCCTCGAAGATGGGCGTGGCCCATTCATCGAAGCCGTAGGCGACGGCGATCCGGCGGGCGGTGTCGATGACGTGCTGGTGCCGGCGCTGTTCCTCGCCGATCAGATCGCGGGTGCCGCGGACGGGCTGGAGGGGGGTCACTGGTCCAAGCGGTTCGTTAACCAGACGCTTGCGGATGGCTCCGCGCGTCCGAATCATTGCTGGCGCTCTGCTTCAACCAATTCCCTAAGCATACAATTGCCGTTCCGTCCGCCGCTCGCCCGCCAGCACGCATCTGCTCAAGACGTTTCGCAACGATGGCAGCCAGCGGCGTCGCCGATACTCGTGCTTCCAAGATGAAGGGAAGAGAGTCAACATCGCAGACCCAAACCTGGTACTCTGGCCAAGTCAATCCGAGATACTCGTGCAAGGGAACTTGCCTCGCCCAAGTCTCGTGTGCGTCGTGCCATGCGTCTACGTAGTCATCGATTTGAGCCGCCCCGATCTTTCCCTTACTGTAAAGGTCGAAAAATGTCGGCGGCCGATCCGCGAAGGCTTCAGACATCGATTCGCCTCCCAGGAATGCCGGGCGCAAACACGATCCCTGTCAATGCATCCGCTGTGCCGACGTGCCGGCCTCTGCGGTCAAACACCTCGATTTCTCCGTGTAGGGAGTCCCACGTATAAAGCCGCGTTCCGTCGCGGCTTCGCCAGCGCCGATCGCCGGCGATGAACCCGAGATAGTCGCAGTCGTCCAGAAAAGAAGGCTTCGGGATCGGCCGCCGACCCATGGCATGTGCCTACTCCGCCGCGACCTTCTCCGCCTCCGCCTGCTCCTTCAGCTCCGCCGCCTTGGCCTCCACCAGCTCCACGATATGGTCGATCATCCGGCCGGCCTCAATCGTGTGGTCGGTCTTGCCGGCGCGGTAGACCATATGCCGCCCGGCGCCCCCGCCCGTCACGCCGATATCGGTCATCAGCGCCTCGCCGGGGCCGTTGACCACGCAGCCGATGATCGAGAGCGTGAGCGGGGTCTCGATGTGGGCGAGCCGGTCCTCCAGGGTCCGCACCGTCTCGATCACGTTGAAGCCCTGCCGCGCGCAGGAGGGGCAGGAGATCACCTTCACCCCGCGGTGGCGGATGCCGAGCGCCTTCAGGAGATCCCAGCCGACCCGCACCTCCTCCTCTGGCTCATCGGAGAGCGAGACGCGCAGCGTGTCCCCAATGCCCGCCCAGAGCAGGGAGCCCAGGCCAATCGCGGACTTCACCGTGCCCATGCGCCGCCCGCCCGCCTCGGTGATGCCGATATGCAACGGGTGATCACACGCCTCGGCAAGCTGTTGATAGGCGGCGACCGCAAGGAACACGTCGGACGCCTTCACACTGATCTTGAAGTCGTGGAAGTCGTGCTGCTGGAGGATGTCGGCGTGGTAGAGCGCGCTCTCGACCAGCGCCTCCGGGTTGGGCTCGCCGTACTTCTCCAGCAGGTGCTTCTCCAGGGAGCCGGCGTTCACCCCGATCCGCATGGAGCAGCCATGGTCGCGGGCGGCCTTGATGACCTCCCTCACCCGCTCGTCGCTGCCGATATTGCCCGGGTTGATGCGCAGGCAGGCCGCGCCGCTCTCCGCCGCCTCGATCGCCCTCCGATAGTGGAAATGGATGTCGGCGACGATGGGGACGTTCACCTCGTGGACGATCTCCTTGAGCGCCAGCGCGCTCTCGCGGTCGGGACAGGAGACGCGGACGATGTCCGCCCCGGCCAGCTCCGCCCGGCGGATCTGCGCCACCGTGCCCGCGACATCCGTGGTCGGCGTGTTGGTCATGGTCTGCACGCTGATCGGCGCACCCCCGCCCACCGGCACGCGGCCGACATGGATGCGGCGCGAGGCGCGCCGGGTGATCTGCTGGTATGGCCGGTAGTTCATGAATGCTCGCCTCGTGCCGGGATGCCGATACTATGGGAAGGGTCGCGCCGCTGCGCTACCGCGCCGCGGCGGCGGCGGCAAGACGTGTCACGAAAGCATCATTGGGCGATGTGACTCCCTCTCCGCCCCTAGGGGCGGAGAGGGTCGGGGTGAGGTGGGGGATTCCAGAGATCACCCTGTGCGGGCGCAGATACGGACCGGCGCCTGGGGCCGAGAACCTGGAGGGGATTTCGTCACGTCCGCACCATGCGTCGCCGTTTCCCCCACCTCTCCCCGGCCCTCTCCGCCCCCGAGGGGCGGAGAGGGGGTCAGGCGGCCGCCCGGAACGTCTTGGGGATGCCGGCCTTGGGCACCTGGCCGTGCATCGGCTCGTCCGGCAGGCCCTCGTGCAGGATGGCGCGGGCCTCGAACAGGCGCGGCAGGTCGATGCCGGTCTCGAAGCCCATGCTCTCCAGCATGAACACCAGATCCTCGGTCACGATATTGCCCGACGCGCCCGGCGCGTAGGGGCAGCCGCCGAGGCCGGCGAGGCAGGAATCGAAGGCGCGGATGCCCTCCTCCAGGCCGGCGAGCGCGTTGGCGAGGCCGAGCCCCATCGTGTCGTGCAAATGCAGCCCCCACAGGACCGGGCCGATCGCCGCGCGGACGGCGCGCACGGCCTCCTTCACCTGGGCCGGATGGGCGTAACCGACGGTGTCGGCGAGCATGATCTTGTCCACGCCCGCCTCGGCCAGCCCGGCGGCGATCTTGACGGTGCTGGAGACCGGCACCACGCCGTCGATCGAGCAGCCGAAGGCCGTGGAGCAGCCGGCGATCACCTCCATCCGGCGCGGCTGGGCCTTGACCCACTCCATCAGCTTGCGGGCTTCGACGATGCTCTGCTCAGGCGGACGGTTCAGGTTGGAAAGGCTGTGGCCCTGGCTCACCGAGACCGGGAAGCTGATCTTGTGCGCGCCCGCCTCGTAGGCGCGCTGCGCGCCGCGCAGGTTGGGCACCAGGGCGATCACGGCAAGGCCGGGGATCTTCACCGCCTCCCGGACAACCTCCTCGGTGTCGGCCATCTGGGGGATGACGCGCGGCGGGACGAAGCTGCCCGCCTCGATCTCCTTCACGCCGGCGGCGGCCATGGCGGCGATCCAGCGTATCTTGGTCGCGGTCGGCATGTGCGACTTGGCGATCTGCAATCCGTCGCGCGGACCGACTTCGCAAACATTCACATGCTCTCTCATGGGGGCGGCACCTCGCAGGCCAGGATGGTTCCGGTTTCGGATTCGGTCATGATCAGCGTGCGCTGGTCGGGCGCCAGGGCGCAGTTGGTCAGCATCCGCCCGGCGCAGCTATCGACGCGGTAGCGCGGGACGCCGTGCGCGTCCACCACCCAGACGCAGCCATGGCCGGGGTTGGCGATGAACAGGCGGTCATGCGCGTCCACCGCCAGCCCGTCGGGGCCGGACGTGCCGGGCGGGGTGCGGGCGAAGCACTGCGCCTTGGCCACCACGGCGTCGGGACGGAGATAGAAGCGCCAGACCTCGCAGGATCGGGTCATCGCGACGTACACATGGGTCTGGGCGGCGTTCAGCGCGATCCCGTTCGGGCTCGGGCCGGTGGCGAGCAGCTTGTCGATGCGTCCATTGGGATGGAGGCGCCAGACGCGGCCGGTGGGGTCTTGCAGCCCGGTCTGGCCCTGGTCGGTGAACACCACCGAGCCGTCACGATGCAAGGCGAGGTCGTTCAGTCCCTTGAAGCTCTCGCTCATCACCGTGCGCAGCAAGGGCGTGGCGGCGCCGCTCGCGGGGTCGATCCGCACCAGGCCCAGCCGGTAGTCGGCGGCGAGCAGCGTGCCGTCCGGCCACAGCGCGAGCCCGTTCGGCCAGCCGTCGTACTCGGCGAGCTGGGTCCAGGTGTCGCCCTCCACCCGGAAGACGCGGCCAAAGGGGATGTCCACGACGTGCAGCCGGCCGGCCAAATCGAAGCACGGGCCTTCGAGGAAGCAATCCACCGCGGCACCGGCGCGGTTGGCGTCGGCCCACTCCGAGCGGGCCGGGCGGCGGAAGCGGTCCGGCAGGCGGGCCAGCACGCGGGAGCGCAAGCAGGCGGGCGGATCGAACCACATGCCGGAAGCGTGCGCCGGGGCACCGTGCGGGGCAAGGGGCCGCGCGGCGAGCCCCGACCTATCGCTTCGACGCGTTCATCCTGTGCGGCCGCACCTTCGCCTGCACTTCCTTCATGTACTCCATGGCCTCCGCGCGTGTCTTGATGGACTGAACGCGGGCGACGATCGCGGGCTTTGCTTGCTGCCCGGACACCGCGATGTCTTGCCGCATCGCCGAGTGCAGGATCGCCGGCAGGTTGCCCTCGTTGACGGTTGCCGCCGGCCGGGCCAGGCCGGTCTCGCCGACCATCGGACGCGCCGCCACGCGCGCCATGCTCTCGGCGGCCGGGGATGGCAGGGTGGCCGGCGTGTCGGTTCTCGGGGCGCTGAGGCGGGCGAGTATGTTCACTCCATTCGCGATGGAGCCGCGCTTTGTTGGCTCCCATCCCTTCAAGTCGAACACGCGGGCCACGGTCGCCGGAATGGACGAGTGATCATAGGTCCGATGGTCGATGAGGTTGCGCGGAATGAGGGGCGAGACGACGACAGCCGGGACGCGCGGCCCGAAGCATTCGAAGGTGAAGCCGTATTGATTGAACTCGGAACCGGGCTGCGTGTCGCCCGGCGCGACCGGATGCGGGCTCCTTTCGGCGACCGCGTGATCGTAGAAGCCGCCGTGCTCATCCCAGGTGATGATCAGCAGGCTGCTGTCCCACACGGGCGAGTTGCGAATGGCCTCGTAGGTCGCCTTGATCAACGCCTCCCCGTGCGTCACGTCCGCCAGCGGGTGCTGGGAGGTTCCGTCCTTGTAGTCGTTGAACACGTCGTAGCTGGGCTCGATGAACGTATAGCTCGCGTCATAGTGGCCACTGTGCAGATCGCCCCGGAAGTCCTCGAATTCCCGGATATCATTGAGGATGCTGACGCCCTTCAGCGCGGCGACCATCGGGAAGTCGTCGCCCGCGTAGATGCGGTACTTGACGTTGGCGCCGCCGAGGGCGCCGAAGAGGCTGCCATGCTTGAACTCGAACCCGCCGAACGGTTCGAGTTCCCACTTGACGATCTCGCCGTTGCTGGGGCTGTGGTCGAGACCGCCCGACGATCCAGCCTGGGCGAACATGCGGTTCGGCCACGTGGGGCCGGGCATCGACGCGAACCAGTGGTCGCAGACGACGAACTCGCGTGCCAGGGCATTCAGCACCGGCAACTGGTTCGGCGTGTAGCACTTCATGACGACGCCCGGATCGTCGCCGGGGAAGCTTTTCGCAAAAGCCGCGACGAAGCCGGAGTTGTTCACGGCCGGATAGGCGCCGCCGCGCGGATAGGTGGAGCCCGGCCCGCAGAGTTGCGTGAGCACATCCAAGAACTCGTGGCCGGGGTCGCGCCGCATCACATTGTCGGCGCCGCGCTGGACGGTGTAGGTCTTTCCATTGAAGGTGTTCGCCTCGTTGCCTTTCAGCCCATCGATCGCCGTCGGTTTCCCGGTTTCGGCGTCGGTGCCGGTGATCCCGGAGAAGCCGAGCATGTGATCGAAAGAGCGGTTCTCCAGCATCAGGACGAAGATGTGCTTGATGCCGGTCGTCCGGTGGTCGCGCACGATCGCGCCGCTTCTGTCCGTGGCCGGCGGGGGCCGCCTTGGAGGCTCGCCGCGATGGTCACGGACGGGGGGGTTGGCCATGTTCGGTTTCCTCTCCGGAGTATTGGCGCTGCTGTGCAGTCGTAGGGCGGAGGAGCGAAGCGTACTCCGCTTTCAGAGTGCGGGCGCGCGGCGGAATGCGCTGCGCTTTTCTGCCCTACTTTCCATTGATATCAGAGGCGCGCTTCCAGCACCATGTTGAACGGCGTCTCGGTCGCCTTGCGCACCTCGCCGAAGCCGGCCTCGCGGATCACCGAGGACAGCTTCGCGAAGCCGGCTTGGGCGCCGAGCGCCGCGCCGACCGGCTGATCGAGCGAGGTCGGCACGCAGATCATCGTCGAACCCGCGTAGTAGAGCCGGCCGACGGGATTGAGATTGTCCTCCAGCCGGTCGCCCGCCGCCGGCTCGACGACCATCCAGCTTCCATCGGGCTTCAGCGCCTG
>DATFDN010000019.1:0-6436 GCA_035252035.1 Acetobacteraceae bacterium
CGCGCTGCGCCGACGGGCGCTGTCGGCCGAGCGCGCCCGCCTCGCGGGGCTGCGCCGGGAGGAGCGCATCGGCGACGATGCCTTCCACCGCGTCGAGGAGGAGTTGGACTGGGCGGAAGCCGAGGTGGACGGATCTAGCCACTGAGGCCGACCACGCCGGCGCGACTTCGAATCCTTGTCCGGGCGCGGGCCGATAGACGCGGCGGCCCGCAATCGAAATGTGGGCGGATTCGGGATCACCGCCGGTCCGGCCCATATTGGGGTGAGACGAACGGCGCCGCCGAGCCCGCACTGGTTGAGGAGCTGCGGGAATCGGCATTGCCGATCGCCGCCGCGAGCGCCCATATCCCGTGTCGAGGGCAATAAAGGATGGCTCGCTCGGAATGAGCTTAATTGTCGGCATCCCCGCTTGCGCGCGCACGCGCAACGGACATCTGTGGCACGAGACCCCGGCGCGGTACGCCGCCGCCGTGGAGGGCGGCGCCGGCGCCATTCCGATCATGATTCCGCCGGTCGGAGAGGCGCAAGGCGCGGTTCTCGACCGGCTAGATGGCCTGCTGGTTCCCGGCAGCCCGAGCAACGTGCATCCCGGCCACTACGCTGGCGGCGAGAGCCTCACCCCCGATCGGCACGACCTGGCGCGCGACGCGACGACCCTACCCCTGATCCGCGCCGCCATCGCGCGCGGCCTGCCGCTGCTCGCGATCTGCCGCGGCATCCAGGAGATGAACGTGGCCCTCGGGGGCACGCTGCATCAGCGTCTGCACGAGTTGCCCGGCAAGCATGACCACCGGGGCGGGGAGGGGACGCCCGAGCAGGTCTATGGCCCGAAGCATCCGGTCCGCCTCTCGGGGCGGCTCGCGCGCATCATCGGCGCGGCGGAGATCATCGTGAACTCGCGGCACGGCCAGGCGATCGATCGTCTCGCGCCCGGCCTTGTGGTCGAGGCGGTCGCGCCGGATGGTACGATCGAGGCGGTGCGGGTCGAGTCCGCGCCGGGATTCGCCTATGGGGTGCAATGGCACCCGGAATGGGGGTATCTCGACGATCCGGCGAGCCTCGCCTTGTTCCGCGCCTTCGGCGAGGCGTGCCGGACGCATCGACACGGAACACGGGAGGCGGCGTAGCATGGATCTCAAGCTCGCGGGCAAGCGTGCCCTCATCACCGGCGGATCGAAGGGGATTGGCCGCGCCGCGGCGATGGTGTTGGCCGAGGAAGGCTGCGACGTCACCCTCGTCGCGCGCGACGCCGCGACGCTGGAGGACGCGGCCGGGGCGATCCGCGCCCGCCGGCAGGTCACGGTGCGGGTGATCCCGGCCGATTTGTCGTCGGACGCCGCCGTGCGGCGCGCCGCCGATGAGGCGGGCGAGATCGATGTGTTGGTGAACAACGCGGGCGCCATCCCGCCCGGCGACCTGGTCTCGGTGAGCGACGAGACGCTGCGCCGCGCCTGGGATCTGAAGGTGTTCGGCTTCATCTCGTTCTGCCGCGCCGTCTATCCGCGCATGGCAGCCCGCCGGTCGGGGGTGATCGTCAACGTCATCGGCGCCGCCGGCGAGAAATTCCCGCCGGGCTATATCGCGGGCGCCGCGGGCAACGCGGCGCTGATGGGCTTCACGCGCGCGCTCGGCCGGCAGGCTCCGTACGACGGGCTGCGCGTGGTGGGGATCAACCCCGGCCCGGTCGCGACCGAGAGGCTGGTGATGCTGCAACGGGACCGCGCGGCCAAGGAGTTCGGCGATCCCGAGCGGTGGCGGGAGCTGACCGCGGGGATGCCCTTCGGCCGCGCCGCGACGCCTGAGGAGATCGGCAACGCCGTGGCGTTCCTCGCCAGCCCTGTCTCGGGCTACACATCGGGCGCGATCCTGACGATCGATGGCGGTGGCGGAGTCCTTGGCGCGGTGTGAGCGGGCGGAGTCTTGGGGGCTCTCGTCAAGCACGGGCATTGCGACACAGCCAGCGCCGTAGCGCTCCGATCGGGGGGCTGGGGAACGCCTTCGGTCCTAACTGGACGTCCGCCGCAGGAAGTCGAGCTGCCAGCGCATCTCCTCCACGCTCAAGGGGAATCCGGCGTCGCCGACCGGGGAAAGCATGGCGGCGGGGGAGAGATGGCCGATCGCGGCTTGCAACGCGCCCGCGCAGCGCATTGTGAACCCAGCGCTCCAGAGCAGGCTGACCAATCCCTTGGCGCTGCGCAGCGCGGCGGCGCGCTGCACCACGGAGATCGGCACGACCGCCGCCACGGCCAGCATCGCCGTGGCAAGCCGGGGCCGCCCCGCGCGCAGCGCCCCGATCAGGGCCGCCTCGTCCAGCCGGCTCTGGTCGGCCAGGAGGCGCGCGGCGCGCAGCGCCTCTTCGGTCGTCAGCTCCTCGCCCACATCGTCGGACGCCTGATCCTCAAGCCGCGCTTGTAGCCGGGTCCGGAGCACCGCCCGCGTCTCGGCGTCCAGATCGCCCCGCGCGGCCAGGGTTTCGAGCATGTGGGCCGCCACGATCTCGGCCAAGGCGCGGGCCGAGCGCGGCGACAGCAGGGGGCGGTGGATCAGCGGCGCGTGCCAGTCCGCGTGATCGGCGGCGCGGGCAATCAGGGCGTCGAGCGTCGCCTCGCGGATCTGCGCCGAAGGGTTCTCCAGCAACGCCCGGATTGCCTCCGCATCCTCCCCGAAGGCGATCGCATCGGCGAGCGTCTCGCCCAGCTCCGGCCGGCGTGCGACGGTGCGCGCGGTAAGGGCGGAGGGCGGCGCCGCGAGCAGCGCGAGCAAGTCACCCTCGGTGAGGACTGGGGAGAAGCGGATGATCGGCTCGCTCACGCTGATCGCGCTGTCGTGGGCGAGCCGGAGTACAAGCTCGCGCGGCGCGTCGGGCATGTCCTTGATGGCGTCGGCGATCGCCGTGCGCACCCATTCCGCCTCGTTGGCAACCAGCCTGGCAAGAACGTCCAAGACCCGGCCTTGCAAACGGAGCTGCTCAAGTTCCGACAGGCCCGGCGCCAGCGTCGCCAATCTGCGCGCGAGCACGGCGCGCACGCGCTCGTCGGTGTTGCGGGCACGCTGCTCCATCATCCGCTCCGGCGCCGTTGGGTTCAGCGCGAGCGCCGCGCGCACCACCGCCGAGCCGCTGTCGGCCGGCGCCAGGAGGGTCGGTCCGGTCACGCCGGGTTCAGGTGCGACACGCGCCAATGCCCGCGCCCCGCGCGCTTGACCTCGTACATGGCGAGGTCGGCGCGGCGCATCAGCTCTTCAATCTCCTCGCCGCTGCCGGGTTCGCGGGTGGCAATGCCGATCGAGAACGCGACGTTGCCGGCGTCTCCCGCCAGATCCGCGAACGCGCGCGGCGCTTCGACGCGCAACTGCTCGGCCCGCTCGGCGGCGGTCATGTGATCGGCCCCGTTCAGCCAGACCGCGAACTCGTCTCCGCCGAGACGCGCCACGAGATCGGTTGGCCGGAAGGTGCGGCGCAGCAGCTCCGCCCCGTGCCGCAGCAACTGGTCGCCCACGTCGTGGCCGAGCCGGTCGTTGACCGGCTTGAAATTGTCGAAATCGGCGAACATCAGCGTGCCGGGAAGGCCTTCGCGGTCCAGCCGGTCGATATGGCGCGGCAGTTCGGCCAGGAAGGCGCGGCGATTGAGCAGGCCGGTGAGCGGATCGGTCATCGCTTGGCTGGCCATCTCCCGCTGGATCGCCTCGTGCTCCAGCACCACGCGCACGATGCTCGCCGCCGAGGCGGCCAGGCTGAGATCATCCTGGTCCCATGCGCGGCCATCGGCCGCGCGCCAGAGCGCAACCCCAGCGAGGTCGCCGAAGCGGGTCCGGCAGGCGGCCGCGAGGATCGGCTGCGGATCGGTGCGCGCGAGCGCCGCCCCGCGCGGATCGGCTTCCTCAAGCAGCGCGCCAGCCAAGGCGAGCACCGCCTGCGCGCCGGTTCCGGTCTCGTGCAGCAGGGCAGGGGCGCCGCCGGCCAGGCTGACCACGGCCGCGCCATTGGCGCCCACCGCGCTTGCCATCGCCTCCAAGGCGGCGCGCATCATTCGCGGGGCCATGACCTCCTGGCGAATCCGCCAGAGGATGTGGTCGATCACTTCGCCGCGCCGCACGATCGCGGCGACGCGCGCGTCCTGCCCGTCCTGCTCGGTGATGTCGGCACCAATGCCCCGCGCGCCGATCACCCGCCCGTGCCGGTCGAGCAGGGGCGCTGCCGAGAGCAGGATGCAGGAGATCCCGCCATCACCGCGCCGCAGCCAGACCCGCTGGCGGCGCATCATGGAAGATGGCATGAATGGATCGGCAGCCGTGCCGGGGACATCGACCAGCAGCCGCGACGCCGGCTGGCCCAGCAGCGAAGCCGAGGACCATCCGAGCGCCGGCTCGGGCATGAGGAAGGTGAGGCAGCCACGGGCATCCGTCTCGAACGCGAAATCCGCGGCCAGCGTCACCAGATCCCGCCAGCGCTGCCGGCTTTCCAGCAACACGCTGCGCAGCGGTCCCGCGAGCCACCCGGCGGGATTGGCGCGTGAGGTTCCCTCGGCGGCGTGCAGGTCGTCCATTGCGGCTCCACTCCCTGAAGGCCGGTCGATTTGACATCAGAGGCACTAAGGAATCGTTTCTGCATCCGTAACGTCGCGTTGACAGGACTGCCCCGGCTGCGCATGGTCCACGTCGGAGCGGACGGTGGAGCGTGCATGGCCGGGCGGGCGCTTGAACAGGCGATCGAGGATCTGTGGGAACGGCGCGAGGCGCTATCGCCGCAGAGCGGCGGGGAGGCGCGCGCGGTCGTCGAGACGGCACTCGATGCGCTGGATGCGGGCGTGGTGCGGGTGGCGGAGCCCTCTGGGAAGGGCTGGCGTGTCAGCCAGTGGCTCAAGAAGGCGGTGCTGCTCTCGTTCCGGCTGACCGACTCGGCGCCGATGCCCGGAACCGGCGGGGCGGATGTCTATGATAAGGTACCGATGAAATTCGCCGGCTGGGGTGCCAACCGCTTCCGCGAAGCCGGGTTCCGCGCCGTGCCCGGCGTGGTGGTGCGCCGCTCCGCCTATATCGCGCCGGGCGTCGTGCTGATGCCCTGCTTCGTCAACGCGGGCGCCTATGTTGATCGCAACACCATGATAGACACTTGGTCCACCGTTGGGAGCTGCGCGCAGATCGGCGCCAACTGCCACATCTCCGGTGGCGTCGGCATTGGGGGCGTGCTGGAGCCGTTGCAGGCCAATCCGGTGATTATCGAGGATGATTGCTTCATTGGCGCCCGCTCCGAGGTCGCGGAGGGCGTCATCGTCGAGCGCGGCGCGGTGCTCGCCATGGGCACCTTCATCGGTGCCTCCACCAAGATCGTCGATCGCGCCACTGGAGAGGTGCATGTCGGGCGCGTGCCGGCCTATTCGGTGGTCGTGCCGGGCTCGCTGCCGGGGCGGGCCTTGCCCGGCGGCACGCCTGGTCCAGGGCTCTATTGCGCGGTGATCGTCAAGCGGGTGGACGCGCAGACCCGGGCCAAGACGTCGATCAATGAGCTGCTCCGCGATTGAGCGCGTCCGCCATCCCCGCCGCCGATGATCCGCTGGCGCTCGCCCAGGCGCTGATCCGCCGCGCCTCGGTGACGCCGGAGGATGCCGGGGCGCAGGACGTGCTCGCCTCAGTGCTGGAGCGGCTCGGCTTCACGGTCCGGCGCCTGCGCTTCGGCGAGACGCCGAACCTGTTCGCCCGGTGCGGCGAGGGCAAGCCGCATCTCTGCTTCGCCGGCCATACCGACGTGGTGCCGCCCGGCGACGTGGCGGCGTGGCGGCGCGACCCGTTCGGGGGCGTGGTGCATGAGGGGATCTTGTACGGACGCGGCGCGTGCGACATGAAGGGCGGAATCGCCGCCTTCGTTGCCGCCTGTGCGCAACGGCTGCACCAGGGCGGAGCGCTCCGGGGCTCGGTCAGCCTGCTGATCACTGGCGACGAGGAAGGCCCGGCGCTTGATGGCACGGTCCGGGTATTGGACTGGATGGACCAGCACGGGCAGGTGCCAGATTTCTGTTTGGTCGGGGAACCGACCTGCCGTGCCCGCCTGGGCGATGTCATCAAGATCGGCAGGCGCGGCAGCCTGAATGCCCGGATCGCGCTGCACGGCATCCAAGGCCACGTCGCCTATCCGCACCGCGCCGACAACCCGGTGCATCGCCTGCTCCGTGCGCTGTCGGCGTTGACCGCGGTCCCGCTCGACGCGGGTACCGATTTCTTCGAGCCCTCCTCGCTGCAAGTGACCAGCATCGATGTCGGCAATCCGGCAAGCAACCTGATCCCCGCGAGCGCCCATGCGGCGCTGAACATCCGTTTCAACGACCGCCACACCGGCGCCGCGCTCGAAGCATGGCTGCGCGCCGTGCTGGCCGAGCACGCGGAACGCTTCTCGCTCGATGTCGCGGTCAGCGGCGAGGCGTTCCTGACCCAGCCTGGTCCC
>DATFDN010000020.1:0-5845 GCA_035252035.1 Acetobacteraceae bacterium
ACCGGGCGCGGCGGCGGGCGATCAGGCTGTTGAGTTTGCGCTGCCAGCGCGGCAACACCGGGTGCCAGATCGCTTCCGACAAGCGGCCAGCATTGGTGCCATCGACCACTTCGCGGTGGCTTCGCCCTCCTTGACCGTGCCTGAGCGCCTTGCCGTCTGGCCCGGCGTGATCGTCACCGAGGACAGCATCACCCAGTGCATCAAGGAGGTGCGCCGGGCGTTCGGCGACATCGAGCAGCGGCTGCTGCGCACGCTGCCCCGGCGCGGCACCTGTTCGCGGCCGAACTGTCGCGCGCCCCGGCTCGACCGCGCGCGGACGTGCTGCCCCCGCCGCCGAACCGGCCCATGGTCGTCGTCCTGCCGCTTGAGAACATCGGCGGCGACCCCGAACAGGTTTGCTTCGCCGACACGATCAGCACGCTGTGGTTCTTCCGCCGCCCCGCCGACACGGAGCGCTACCGCGCGGCGTTCCGGGCGGCCGGGCTGCCGGAGGACTGAGCCGGACGCCTTTGGAGACCGCTGCACTTAAGAAACCGAATGCCTCTCGCCGTGGGCCGTTCGGCCCCGGCGATTGGCGGAACTTCCTGCCTGGGATACCGGCTTCGTCCCGATTTCAGCGAAGCTTCATGCCCTTCTCGGGCCGCTTTCCGCGCGGTGAACGGCCCGCGTGGTGTCCACTCCCCGGTGTCGGCGGCGCCTCGGACGCCGCCGCCACGAAGGGGAGAGAGCCACCATGCAGCCACAGCCGATGTCCCGCATTGCACCATTCGTTGTCGACGCAACCGGTGTTGGCCCCGTGGTGGCTTCCCACGCACCGTCCTGGCTGCTGATCCGTCGCCTCGGGCCGGATGACCGCGTTGCGCTGGCGGAGCATTTCATCAGCCTGCCGCGGCAGGACCGGCGCACCCGCTTCGGCGGCAACGCCAGCGATGCGGCGATCCAGCGGCATTGCGACGGTCTGGATCTCGATGAGACGGTCTGCTTCGCCGCGCTCGACGCCTCCGGCGCCGTGGTCGGCGCGGCGCTCGGCTTCGCGTACGGCGCAGGCGACGGCCCACATCGTCAGTGCGTCGAGGTCGCCGTGAGCGTCGCCCCGGAGCACCGCCGCCGTGGACTGGGCACGGATCTCGTTTCCCGCGTCCACCACGCGACCGCGGCGCGCGGCGCGGATGCCGCCGTCTTCGAGTTCGACCCGTCCAACGCCGCGATCCGGGGCCTGGTCCGCCGTCTCGGGGGGATGGTTCGGCCGTTTGCCGAGTCCTGCGTGATCCCGCTCTCCCCGCTGCAGTGACCGGCCGCGCCGGGCCTCGCCCGGCGCGGCTGGCGCTGGCTTCGCAACGGCAATATGGTCCTGGCGAGCCTGTTTGGCGGAGAGCCCGGCCCATGGAGGTGAACGCCCCCGCGCCGAAGGGCACCGTGTATCGCTTCGACTGCTTCACGCTCGACCTCGTCCGGGGTGCGTTGCTGGCGGCGGGCGGGACCGAGGTCGCGCTGCGCCCGAAGGCCTTCGCCCTGCTGCGCCAGCTCGTCGAGAATGCCGGGCGGCTGATCGAGCGTGACGAGATCATGGCCGCGGTCTGGCCGGGCGTCATCGTCACCGACGACAGCGTCACCCAAGCCGTCAAGGAGATCCGCCGTGCGCTCGGCGACGGCGAGCAACGGCTGCTGCGCACCGTCCCCAGGCGGGGCTTCCTGTTCGCCGCCGAGGTCTCGCGCATCGACGATAAGGCCACCCTGGTCGTGCTCCCCCCCGACCCCGACCAGGCTCCGGCGCCGCCCGCCCCGGCCAGCCGCCCCATGCTGGTGGTGCTGCCCTTCGCCAACATGACCGGCGATCCGGGACAGGAGTATTTCGCTGACGGCATCACCGAGGACGTGACGACGGCGCTCTCGCATCTGCGCTGGTTCTCGGTGATTGCCCGCAACTCGGCCTTCACCTACAAGGGCCGCGCGGTGGACGTGCGCCAGGTCGGGCGCGAGCTTGGGGTGGGCTACGTGCTGGAGGGCAGCGTCCGCAAGGCGGGCAACCGGGTCCGGATCACCGCGCAGCTCTGCGAGGCCGAAGCCGGGGCGCAGGTCTGGGCCGGGCGCTTCGATGGCGACCTCGCCGACATCTTCGATTTGCAAGACCGCCTGACCGAGGCGGTGGTCGGCGCCATCGAGCCCAGCCTGCGACTAGCCGAGGCCGCGCGCGTCCGCTCCAGGCCCACCGAGAGCCTGACCGCCTACGACCTCTACCTGCGCGCCCTGCCGCACCGCTTCGTCACGCACGAGGGCAACACCGAGGCGCTGCGCCTGCTCCGCCGCGCCATCGCCCTCGACCCCGGCTTCACCGCTCCCAAGGGCACGCTGGCCGGCCTGCACACGCTCCGCGTCACCCAGGGCTGGGCCGATCCGGGCGATGCCGAGGAGGCGGTGCGCCTCGCGCGCGAGGTGGTGGTGGGCGCCGGCCAGGATGCCCCGAGCGCCCTCGCCTGGGCCGGCCATGCCTTGGCCTTCTTCGCCAGGGACTACGAGGCCGGAAGCGCGGCGGTGGAGCGCGCGCTGCTGCTCGCCCCCAATTCGGCGGTGGTCCTGCTGCTGGGCGGCTGGTCCCGGCTGCACGCCGGGGACGGCGCGGGCGCGGCGGAACGGCTCGAACGGGCGATGCGGCTCAGCCCGGTCGATCCGGCGAAGTTCTACGTCACCACCGCGCTCGGCTATGCGAACTTCCTGCTGCGCCGCTACGCCGAGGCGGCGGAGCTGGCGCGGGGCGCGCTCGGGGACCGGCCGAACTTCCTGCCGGCCCATCGGCTCCTGGTGGCAAGCCTCGCCCAGCTCGACGAACGGGCGGCCACCGAGGAGGCGCTCGCCGCCCTGCTCGCCGTCGCCCCGGACCACACCGTCTCCAAGGCCGCCGCGCGCACCTCGATGCGCGACCCAACCCTGTTTGAGGCGCTCCGCAAGGCTGGCCTGCCGGCCTGACGTTACCAAGGCCAAGGACCAAGTCTGCGGGCCGGCTACTACGACGAGTAGCCGCCAGCGCCGTTCACGGCTGCAAGCAACGCCTCTGTTACGGATTGCACGCTTCGGGCGAAGGCGCATCCGGGCCGGCCCCGGTCGGGCTGGTGCAGAGCGGTCCCAGTCCCGTGTTGGGGTCGGGCAGGGAGATCATCGCCAGCGGCCCCGCCCTGTGCTCGCCGTTGAACGGGGTCGGCTTGGTGACATCGAAGCCGCACGGCGCCGCGTCCTCCGGATTGTTGAACCAGAAGCCGACGTGGAACGTGTTGGTTGGAGGCAGCACCGTGGTGTTGTTCGGCCCGGAGACGAAACCGAAAATCTGATCGAGCAGGATGGTCTTGATCAGAACCTTGGCGGTGCCATCGGAGTCGGCGTGCAGGTCGGTCTGGTACCACGCCAGGCCGAACCCCGGAAAGTTCGGCACCGGTTTGCCGTTCGCGTCGAGCGAGCTGCGCTGCACGGTGAACAGGTCGAAGTCCAGATCCGGCTTGAGCCCTGAGACGAATATGAGGGCGGTGTCGTTCAGCTCGCCCCGCTTCACGAAAACAAGGGCGTGCGGCGGGGTTGAGCCGTCCGCCGAGAGGCAAGCGACGAACGCGGGGTTCGCCGTCAGGGTGAAGTGCGTCTGGTCAGGCTTTGAGTTGGCGTGTGCCGCGACTGCCATCATGCAAAGCCCTGAGGTGATTGCAAGGAAACGCCGCATCTCGTTTCTCCCGTTTTGGTTGTAGTTGTCGTTGCAAGCTGTCCTGGATATTGACCCATGGAAGGTAGGGCGGAAAAGCGAAGCGCATTCCGCCATCGGCCTGCACGCTTGTCGGGAGACGGAATGCGCTTCGCTTTTCCGCCCTGCGACTACAGGCCGCAACGGGGATTGAGGTTAATCCCGGTAGAAAGAATTATCCACCAAGTTCGGAACGAAATAGTTCACGGTTTCAGGAATTCAGGTAATGATCTCGCTCGCCCGATACCCTTGGGCGAACAGCAGCGCGCGCAAGTTCCCATGATCGACGCGCGCGCGGGCCTCCGCCGCCACGATGGGCTTGGCGTGGAACGCGACGCCAAGCCCCGCCTCGTGCAGCATGGCGAGATCGTTCGCACCGTCGCCGACCGCCAGAGTCTGCGAGAGATCAAGCCCATGCTCGCGGGCCAGAGCGCGCAGCGCGCCGAGCTTCGCGTCGCGATCAAGGATCGGCTCGCCGACCTCCCCGGTCAGCGTTTCACCATCGTCGAGCAGCCGGTTGGCGAAGTGGGCGTCGAAGCCGGCCAGGGCGGCGACGCGCTCGGTGAAATAGGTGAAGCCGCCGGACACCAAGGCCGTGACCGCGCCGTGGGCGCGCATCGTCGCGACAAGCTCGCGCGCGCCCGGCGTGAGGCGCACGCGCGCCCAGGTCCGCTCCAACGCCTCCAGGCTCAGGCCGCGCAGCATGGCGACGCGGTGGCGCAACGCCTCGGCGAAGTCGATCTCACCGTTCATGCTGCGCCGGGTGATGGCGGCGATTTCCTGCTTGAGTCCGGCGAAGTCGGCCAACTCGTCCAGGGTCTCGCCGGTGACGATGGTGCTGTCCATGTCGGCGAGCAGCAGCTGCTTGCGCCGCCCCTCGGCCGGGGTGGCGATGGCGTCCACCGAAGCGCCCTCCAGGGCCGCGCCGACCGCCGCCATGTCGGGGTGGGCGGGCACCGCGATGTCGACCGCCTCCTCGTCCGCCAATATGTCCGGCGCCGCCCCGTTCACGAGGCGCCGCACGTCCTCGATCAAAGCGGCGGGCAGCGGCGGGACGGCGGCGACGAGCGTTAGGAGGTGCGGCATCGTGGGGGAGCGTGCCAGCGGGGACGGGGGCGGGCAAGCGGCTTGACAGGAGAGATGGATACCTATAATCTGGAATTCCTATTTTATCTGAAGTGTACAGATTTGGCCGAACTTACAGAAATCAGCGCCGTCGAGTTCCAGCGCGAGCTGGGCCGTTGGCAAGACGAGGCTATGAGGCGTCCTGTTCGGATTACCCGGCATGGGCGTGTGCGGCTGGTGCTGCTGTCTGTTGAGGAGTTCGACCGCTTGATGCGGCGCGACCGCGTTGCGATCCGAGCGGAGGATTTGAGCCAAGCTCAGGCTGAAATGATCGCGGCTGCTCAAGCGCCGGCGGAGACGAAGGAATATGATAGGGAATTCGAGCCGCCTACCAAATCCAGGTGATGTGATCGAATACTCTTACCTTTGGGTGCGCGAAGCGAGTGCTGGGCTTGAAGAAGGCCAGAAGCCACGCCCGTGCCTTGTCCTCGCCGTCAAGACGCGGTCGGGCAGCCTCCGTGTGGCGGTTGCCCCGATCACGACGAGGCCGCCTGCGCCCGACGAGGGGGTGGAGATGCCGGCTTCGACCATCGAACGCCTGGGACTGCGTGGCGCGCCTTGCTGGATCTTGTTTACCGAGTTGAACGAGTTCACTTGGCCTGGCCCAGACCTGCGGACGGCGTTTGGCGGGGAACGGGAACCCTTTTGGCGGTATGGCGCCGCGCCCGCACGGCTGCATGCTTACGTCCGTGACGAGGTGCTGCGCCGCTATCGAGCGGGCTCCGCGTCCGCGGTGCAACGCACTGATTGAGGCCCAGTGTTCCGCCCTGATCGTCTTCGGCCCCACCGCCAGTGGCAAGTCGGCGCTGGCGTTGGCCCTGGCCCAGCGCCTCGGCGGCACGGTCATCAACGCGGACTCGATGCAGGTCTACCGCGAGTTGCGCGTCCTGACCGCGCGGCCGAGCCCGGCGGAGATGGCGGCGGCGCCGCACCGCCTGTATGGCGTGCGTCCGGCCAGCGAGCCCGCCAGCGCCGCGTGGTGGCGCGGCGCGGCGCTGG
>DATFDN010000021.1:0-6005 GCA_035252035.1 Acetobacteraceae bacterium
GAAGGGCGCGGCGCCCAAGCTGCCGCTGTGGCGGCGGGCGCTGTTTCTGCTCATGGTCCGGAACGCAACGCCGGCCACGGAGTTCTTCCGTATTCCCTATGATCGCGTCGTGGAGCTTGGGGTCCGCATCGCGATCTGAGTGCTCGGAAGGATGGGATGGATGCGCCCCGTCTCAGTCGTGTGACCGCTGTCCTGGCCCGTGGACCCGACCGGCCAAGCGGGGACACGGGCTGGGGTCTCGAAATGGAGCTGTGCCTCAGCGCGCGTGGGCAGATCGAGGCGGCTTGTGCCACAGACACGCCCTGGCATGTGCGACGCTTCTGGCCCGACCGCAAGGATTGGCACGGCGAGCTCGTCGCGGTCGATGGGGGCTGGGGTATTCGCGGGTTGCGCGGTGACGACGAGCCGGTGTGGGAACTGCAAGGCCGCATCTTGCGCCCCGGCGAGTACGTGACCCTAGTCGGGCCGGATAACGCGGAATTGTTGTTTCGTATCGTCAATGTCGAAACTGTCTCTTGATCCCGAAGCACGGCTGGCCTATGTGCCTGGTGTGCGCGCTCGGCTGGTATGTCGGACGCGCTTCAACGATCCTTTGGACCGCATGAACGCTCGATCTAGTCGCGATTCCGCGGAGCCGCTCAGTCGGCGCTCCGTGGAAGTGATCGCCCAGGGGAGTTCTGTGGCCGCTGCCATCAGCCCGACCGGCTGATGTACGCGGCTCCCTTCTCTCCTTGGGCCGCATGGTACGGCTGAGGAGGTTGGGATGACCGCCTTTCCTTCATTTCCGCTTGCTGTCGCGTTCGGCGCGTCATCCGTTCACGCATCGCGGGAGGTCCATGATGGACGACGGCCCTAGTCGGAGCCGGGCCGTCCGGCCCGGTGCGCGCCTGATCTAGGACCGGGGACGCCGCCGCGCTCGCGTCTCCGGTTCGCGACGAACGGAGACCGAGCAATGTCCTACGCCTCTCTCTCCCAAGAGGTTTCCGCGCCGCCCGCGTGGCGGCAGCGCCTGCTGCGCTATCTGGTGGTTGCCGGACCTGGCTTGATCGTCATGGTGGCCGACAACGACGCGGGCGCGGTTTCCACCTATACCCAAGCGGGCGCGCAATACGGCACGAGCTTGCTGTGGGTGCTGCTGGTGCTGCTGCCGATCACCTATTTCGTGCAGGAGATGGTCGCCCGGCTTGGCATCGCCACCGGGCAAGGTCATGCGCGCATGATCTATCAGCGGTTCGGCACATGGTGGGGGCGTTTCTCCCTGGCCGACTTGATGGTGGTGAACTTCCTCACCCTGGTCACGGAATTTGCGGCCATCGCCTTGGCGGCGCGCGGTCTAGGCGTTCCGCCGGCAATCGCCGTGCCGCTCGCCGCGGCCGGGCTGATCCTGCTGGTCGGCACCGGTAGCTATCGGCGGTGGGAGCGCATGACGCTGGGGCTGTGCGGGCTGAGCCTTGCCTGGTTCGGGCTGGCCTGGATGGTTGGCCCGCAATGGGGCGCGGTGCTGCGCGACGTGGCGGCGCCGAGCCTGCCTGCTGGGGGGCTGACAGGGCAACTCGTCTTCGTCGTCATTGCCATCGTCGGGACAACGATCGCGCCGTGGCAGCTTTTCTTCCAACAATCCTGCGTCGCCGACAAGCGGTTGCGTTTCGCCGATCTGGGCGCGGCGCGTCTTGACACGTTCATCGGCGCGGTGGCCGTCGTGGCGTTCGCTGGATGCATGATGCTGGTCGGCGACGCCCTGCATCGATCGGGGGGCAGCTACCAAGACCCGGCACAAATGGCCGCGGCACTCGCCGGCACGCTGGGCTGGGCAGGCTCCAAGCTGATCCTGCTGCTGATGTGCAATGCCGCGGTGCTCGGCGCGACCGCGATCTCGCTGTCCTCGGCCTGGGCGTGGAGCGAGGCGATGGGCGGACGCAGCACGCTGGAGGCGCGCATCGGCGAGGCGCCCCGCTTCTATGCCGCCTACGCGGCGTGCGTGGCCGCGGCGGCGGGAGTGGTGCTGATCCCCGGCGCGCCGTTGCAGGCGATCATCCTCGGCGTGCAGGTGATCGCCGGTATCATGCTGCCCTCGGCGATCGTGTTCCTTCAGCTTCTGTTGAACGACAAGGAGATGCTGGGCGAACGCTTTGCCAACCGCCCCTGGAACAACTGGGTGAACTGGGGCTGCATCGCCCTGCTGTTCGCGCTGTCCTTTATCCTAGCCGCGCAGGTGCTGCTGCCCGGCCTGTTCCCCGCCACTGCCTGAAACGGGAGAGCCGCCATGTCCGATACCGTCCTGGACGTTCGTGTGATTCACCCGCTGGACGATGAGCCCGAGGCGAAGCTTTATCGTCCCGAGCTGGGCCGGATGCGGATGACACGGTCTGTCCGCGTCTCCCTGCTGCTGCTACAGGGCTATTTGGTCCTGATGCTGCTGCTGGTGGCGGCACGCGTGGCGGGGGGCGTGTAGCCGGGGGTCATTCCCCACTGAACCGCGCTGGCCGCTTCTCCAGGAACGCGGCGACCGCCTCGCGGTGATCGGCGGTGGCGTGGACCAGCGACTGCATCGCCGCCGCCATCTCAAGCAGCGTGTCCATGCGCACATTGCGGCCCTCCATCAGGAGGCGCTTGGTCATGCGCACCGAATGCGAGGGGTTGGCGGCGATCCTCTCGGCCAGCGCGCGGGCCGCTCCGAGCAGTTCGCCATCCGGCACCACGCGGGAGACCAGGCCGTAGGCGAGCGCCTCCCGCGCGTCGATGATCTCCCCGGTGAAGGCCATTTCGCAGGCTTTCGCATAACCCACGGCACGCGGCAGCAGCCACGCCCCGCCATCACCGGCGATCAGCCCGACCTTGACGAAACTTTCCGCGAACCGGGCGCTCTCGCCGGCGATGCGGATGTCGCACATGCAGGCGAGATCGAGCCCGGCGCCGATCGCGGGTCCGTTCACGGCGGCGATCATCGGCACGTCCACCCGCTCGAATGCCAGCGGGATGCGCTGGATGCCCTCCTTGTAATATTGCATGGTCCGTGCCGGCGCCTTCGCGCGCCCCTCGGCGGCATCCCGCATCGCGCGCAGATCGCCGCCCGAGCTGAAGGCGCTCCCCGCGCCAGTTAGGATGCCCACGCGTACCGAGGGATCGGCGTTCAGCCGCCGCAAAGCGTCCACGATCGCGTCCACGGTCTCGCGCTCCGAGATCGGGTTGCGCATCGCCGGATCGTTCAGCGTGAGGGTGACGATGCCACCGTCCTGCTGAAAAAGCACCTTGTCGGTCACGGTTTCGCCCCTACTGCTTGCGCGTCGCCAATGCGTCCAATGCCTCGACCTGACCGGCTCGCACCCAGAGCGGGTTCACCTCCAGCGCGTCCAGATCAGGGCCGAGCGCCAGCGCCGCGTTGCCGATCGCGGCGATGACCGCCGCGACCGCGTCCAGATCGGCCGCCGGCGTTCCGCGCGCGCCGGCCAGCAGCTTGGCGCCGCGCAACTCGCCCAGCATCCGCTTGGCCTCGCCAGGCGAGACCGGCAGCGGGCGCAGCGCGACATCCTGGAGCACCTCCACCCACACGCCGCCGAGCCCGACCGCGATCACCGGCCCCCACTGCGCATCGCGTGTGCAGCCGACGAACAGCTCCAGGCCGCCGCTGCGCATTGGCGCCACCAACACGCCATCCACCCGCGCGCTCGAAGGCGCCGCGGACCGGACACGCTGGTACGCCGCCTCAATGGCCTGGTCGCCCTCAAGGTTGAGCGCCACGCCCCCGATATCGCTTTTGTGCTGGATGTCGTCGGAAGCGATCTTCAGGACCACGCGCCCGCCAAGCCGCCGCGCCGCCGCGATGGCGTGTTCCGCGTCGGTGGCGAGTTCGGTTGGAACCACTGGAACGTTGTGATCAGCGAGGAAGGCCAGTGCCGCCCGCTCCGAAAGCGGCAAGTCATGCCTGCCGGCGACCGAGGGTGCTGTCGCGGCAGGGGCCTCGCGCCCTACCTGCTCGGACCACCAGAAGGTGTTTGCCAGCGCGTTGACGCCATGATGGATGCCGCATCCCACGTACGGCAGCCGAGTTTCCTGTATCACGCGGTACGAGGTGTCCGTCACGGGCTTCAGCGTGTGGCTTATCATCAGCGCCGGTATTGGCGCCGCCTTCAACCCCGCCCCGATATGCTTCAGTGCCGCGACCACGAACTCGGTCGCGGATTCCTCTGATGTTGGAACGTCGAACAGGCAAGCGAGCACCGAGAATTCCGGCTGCGCGCCCATGATCCGCAAGCCTTGCTCGAACAGATCGGGTTGCAGCACCGCGCCGCCAGTGATGTCGAGCGGGTTGTGTGGCGTGCCGAACGCGGGCAGGGCTTCGCGCAAAGCAGTGGTCGCGGTTCTCGACAGCTCTGGGATGGGCAGCGCCGTCACGGAGGCGCGGTCCGCGAAGATCTCGCACGCACCGCCGGAGACCGAGACCAGGCCCACGCCCTTGCGCGGCACGACCCCAGTTCGCGTGATGACGTCGGCGGTGAACAGCAAATCCTCGATCGATTCGACGCGCACGATGCCGAGCTGGCGGCAGACGCCGGTAAACACGCGGTCATCGCCGACCAGAGCCCCTGTGTGGGCTTGCGCCGATTTCGCGGTGATCTCCGAAAGGCCGATCTTCAGCACGACGATCGGCTTGCGCGCCGCCAATGCCTTGCGCGCGGCGGCAAGGAACCGCCCGGCGTCGCGGATCGTCTCGGCGAACAGCGCGATGGCCCGGACCTCGGGCACGTCGAGAAGGTGGTCGATGAAGGTCGCCGCGTCGAGATCGGCCTCGTTGCCGGTGGAGATCATGTGGCTCAGCCCGATCTCCTGCTGCTGGGCAAGTGCGGCGATAAAGGCCGCCGTTGCGCCGCTCTGCGCGATGACAGCGATGCCGCCAGGGTTGCGCGGAGAACGGAACCCCCCGGTCCAGAGGGGAACGTTGTCGAGGAAGTTCACCAATCCCAAACAGTTGGGGCCGAGCAGCGAGATGCCGTGCTGGCGCACCAGTCCGGCCAGGCGGTCCTGCAACCCGCGCCCCTCCTCGCCCGTCTCGGCGAAACCCGATGTGAGCATGATCGCGCTGCGCGCGCCGGCGGCGGCGAGATCCGAAAGCGCCTCCTCCATCGCCGCTTGCGGCACCATGATGAGTCCCAGATCAATCGGCTGGCCGACCGCCACGCAGGAGGTGGCGGCGGGACGCCCATGCACGGTCCCGCCACGGCGGCTGATGAGGTGGATATCTCCCGCGTATTTCCGGTTCACCAGATTGTCGAAGGTGCCCCGCGACCAGAGGGAGCGGTCAGTTGCCCCGATCAGGGCGACCGAGCGCGGGCGGAGCATCGTGGATAGATCACGGGTCGGCGCGGCGGCCTCGCTCATGGCATTTCCTCGCGTTTCTTGCCGCGAGTGTGGCACGCCAATCTTGGGTCGGCCACAGGCTGGTGGATCAAAGGACCAGCTTGCTGCCCGCCGCCAGCAGGACGAGGGCGAGCACCGGGCGCAGCACGCTCTCCGGCACCCGGGGAACCAGCAGGCTGCCCGCGACCACCCCTGGGACGGAGCCGACGAGCAGCGCGCCCAATAGGCCCCAGTCAATGCTGCCCAGCCACCAATGGCCGATTCCCGCCAGCAAGGTCAGCGGCACGGCATGGGCGATATCGGCTCCGACCACACGCGAGGTAGGCAGGTGCGGATAGAGGAAGGTCAGCAACACCACCCCGAGCGCCCCGGCGCCGACCGAGGTGAGTGTGACCAGCACGCCCAGCAGGGCGCCGGCCGCCACCGTCAGCGCCGCCGCCCAGCCGCGTGACAATCGTTCGGCCGCCGGACCCGTCAGCCGTACGAGCGTGCCTTTGAACAGCACGGCCACGGCGGTCAGGATGACGGAAATTCCGAGCAGGATGAGAATGATCCGCATGGCGCCCGCGGTGTGCAGGCGGCGCGAGAGGAACGCGATCGTCAGCGCGGAAGCCGGCAGGCTGCCCGCGGCCAAACGTAGGACGATCGGC
>DATFDN010000022.1:0-3515 GCA_035252035.1 Acetobacteraceae bacterium
GGTGTTGCATCTGGCTTCTCCGTTCTGAAGGCGCCGACGGTGGACAGGGCCACGGGAGCGGCGCCTGGTTCCCGTGCCCATCGGTTGCGGCCACGCCGCGCATAGGCATGGCCACCCCCCGGCCCGCCATGCGGCGGCCGGGATCGCTTCAGGCGCGGCTACGTGGAGGAGGAGGGATCGGGCTCGTGTCGAGGCCCGGGATTGGCGCCGCGCGCCGGGACGTGAAATGCGGCATGGATCCTGATGGCGGTGCGACGAGGGCCATGGCAGGCAGGACCGCAGCCGCGGGGCCACACAGGCCGAGGTCGCAGCAGTCCGGCGTGGAGCTGCCGCGATGGCCGTGGTGAGGCGCGTCCAAGGCCGCGGCAATCGGCGTGGTCGCTGCGACAATTCCGAAGGACGCCACATGCCCGGACAGCCGCGCCATGCCGGGCATCGGCTGTGCCTGGGGGCAAGCGTTGGCGCTGGCCGGGAGAACAGACAGGGCAAGGGCCACCAGGAACACTCCCGCCAGCATCAACCGGATGAAACCGGCCGCCTTGCCCATGCCCCTCAACTCCCCGCCTGGCCCAGGCACGAAGGCCACGCGGCGCGTGCGGGTTTTCGACTGTCGAGAAGCGCCCCGCAAACCTTCTGTGAACTCGCCCCGACCGTGCCGGCCCGGACACAAGGCAGGTTCTCGGGTGGATGACCGGGCGCCGCACCCCGCCGGGACTCGGCGCTCAAAGCCGCACCGCCCGCAGGCGGAGCGCGTTGCCGATGACCGACACCGAACTCAGGGCCATGGCCAGCGCGGCGATGACCGGGCTGAGCAGGATGCCGAGGGCGGGATAGAGCACGCCCGCCGCGACCGGCACGCCGAGCGCGTTGTAGACGAAGGCGAAGAACAGGTTCTGGCGGATGTTGCGCATGGTCGCTCGGCTCAGCGCCCGGGCGCGGGCGACGCCCGCCAGGTCTCCCTTCACCAAGGTCACGCCGGCGCTCTGGATGGCGACCTCGGTGCCGGTGCCCATCGCGAGGCCCACATCCGCCTCGGCCAGGGCCGGCGCGTCGTTCACTCCGTCGCCTGCCATGACGACCACTCTCCCCTCGGCCCTGAGCTTTCGGACGATGCGGTTCTTGTCCTCGGGCAGCACGTCGGCCTCGACCTCCTGGATGCCGAGCCTCCGCGCGACCGCCTCGGCCGTCGTGCGGTTGTCGCCGGTGAGCATGACAATGCGGACGCCCTCCGCCCTTAGCGCGGCGAGCGCATCGGGCGTCGTCCGCTTGACGGGGTCCGCTACTGCGACGGTGCCGCCGGGTCTGGCGTCAATCGCGAGAAAAAGCGCCGTAGCGCCGTCCCGGCGGAGGTCGTCGGCCCGCGCCGCAAGGTTCCTCAGGTCGACGCCGAGATCCGCCATCAGCTTGGCGTTGCCCAGAGCCACCCGGCGCCCGCCGACCATGCCGGTCACGCCCTTGCCGGTGACGGACCCGAACCCCGCCGCGTCCCGAAGAGGCAGCCCCCGATCGCGCGCGGCGGCTACGATGGCGGCCGCCAGAGGGTGCTCGCTCGACCGCTCCAGACTTGCCGCCAGGGATAGGACTTCGGCCTCCGAGAGGCCAGGGGCGGGCACGACGGCGACCACGCGCGGCTTGCCCTCGGTCAGGGTGCCCGTCTTGTCCACGACCAGGGTGTCCACCCTCTCCATGCGCTCCAGCGCCTCGGCGGACTTGATGAGGACGCCCGCGCCCGCGCCCTTGCCCACACCGACCATGATGCTTATGGGCGTGGCCAGGCCGAGCGCGCAGGGGCAGGCGATGATGAGGACGGAGACGGCGGCGATCAGCGCGTAGGCCAGCGCCGGAGCCGGCCCCCAGACGGCCCAGCCGATGAAGGCGAGGACCGCTACCGCGATCACGGCCGGGACGAACCAGCCCGCCATCAGGTCCGCCAGGCGCTGGATCGGCGCGCGCGAGCGCTGCGCCTCGGCGACCATGGCGACGATGCGCGAGAGCATGGTCTCCGAGCCGACCTTCTCGGCGCGCATGACCAGCGCGCCAGTGCCGTTCACCGTGCCGCCGATGACCCTCTCGCCGGGCGCCTTCTCGACCGGCAGGGACTCCCCAGTGACCATGGACTCGTCCACGGCGCTGCGGCCCTCCAGCACTATCCCGTCCACCGGCACGCCATCCCCGGGCCGGATGCGCAGGCGATCGCCCACCCGCACCTCGGCCAAGGGGATCTCCTCGTCCTCGCCGCCGTCCTTGAGCCGCCGCGCCGTCCTGGGCGCCAGATTCAGCAGGGCGCGGATGGCGCCGCCGGTCTGCTCGCGGGCGCGCAGCTCCAGCACCTGGCCGAGGAGGACCAGGACGGTGATGACGGCGGCCGCCTCGAAGTAGACGGCGACCGCGCCGCCCACGCCCCGGAAGCCTTGCGGGAAGATGCCGGGCGCGAGGGTCGCGACCACGCTGTAGAGCCAGGAGGCGCCGGTGCCGAGCGCGATCAGCGTGAACATGTTCAGGTGACGGCCGACCAGCGACGCCCAGCCGCGCCGGAAGAACGGTCCCCCGGCCCAGAGCACGACCGGCGTGGCGAGGACGAACTGGATCCAGTTCGACAGTGAGGGCGACACGAAGTGCACCCGGCCGAACAGCGGCAGGTGTCCGCCCATTTCCAGCACAAACACCGGGACCGTGAGCGCGAGCCCGATCCAGAACCGCCGGCGCATGTCGACGAGTTCGGGGTTCGGACCGGCCTCGGCGGCCACCTCCAGCGGCTCCAGGGCCATGCCGCAGATCGGACAGGCACCCGGACCCGTCTGCCGGATCTGCGGGTGCATCGGGCAGGTATAGATGACGCCCTCGCGCGGCGCTGCGGGCGCGACGGCCTCTGCAGGCTCCAAGTACTTGTCGGGATCGGCCTCGAACTTGGTCCGGCAGCCCGCCGAGCAGAAGTGAAAGGTCCGCCCGTTATGGTCCAGGCGATGCCGCGAGGTCGCCGGGTCCACCCTCATGCCGCAGACCGGGTCCGTCACCAGCTCGGCGCCACCCGCCAGAGGGGCATGGCCGTAATGGTGGCAGCCGGAGCTTTTCTGATGGTGCTCCAGGTAATGCTCGCGCTCGCTAGCCTGATGGCTGCTCATAATGGTGCCTCCGGGAACGTCCGCATCAGCGGCCGGGTCTGATGTCGCAGTGCTCGGGAAATGGGGATTCCCACAATGGGAAGGTCAAGCACCTCCCGTAAGCGGCCTTCTCAAGCTCAACCTTCCAACCGTGGGAGTCCCATTTTGGCGGCAGCTATCGCAAGGGGCGGTCAGTTGAGCGGGAAAGGGACAACAAGCAGTGGGGGCGGTGATCGCACCCGCCATCACCGGCAAGCCCTCAAGCTAGAGGAGAGGGTACGGCGGCACCAAGGGGCCTGCTCGGTAACCTCGGTGATGCGCTTAGTTTAGCGCCCTTAAGGGCACGCCGATAGATCGGGCGGCCGCTGGGTCTGGAGGACGAGAGCCCGTGATGGCCGGGTACAGGGGCTTTTG
>DATFDN010000023.1:0-7356 GCA_035252035.1 Acetobacteraceae bacterium
GTGGGCGGGGATTGCTGGTCGCTCTCGCGCCTGGTCGATCGGACGGTGTTCCTCATGAAATGGGCCTCGACACCGCCCGAACAGGCCAGCGTGGCACTGAACCGCCTCTTCACGGCGGGCAGAGCAGGCGAGGGGACCATGTCGAAGGTTGCCCTTGTGCTCAACATGGTCGATACCAAGATGGCCGTGAAGTTCGGCCACGCCGACTCGGTCCTCTACTCCCCAGCGCTGAAGCAATACTATCAGTGAGCCGCGCCGTTCTTCCGTGCGCGGATCTGCGGGCCGCGCTTCCCGGAGTTCGGGAGCTGGCCCGCTCTCCCTCTGCCCCCCCGTATTCAGAGCTGCCGCCCCGCGCGCTCCTGCGCTATGCTCTCGCGGCGCAGGCGCTCGGGTTGTTCCTGCTCACCTGCCACATCCTACTCGTCAAGGAGAGCATCTGGCTCTTTCCCCTGGCGCTGGCGGCGCTCGCGTGGCTCTATGCCAACGCGCCGCTAGCGGGCTTGGCGGCTTACTTCCAGATCCTCTTGTACCAAAACCTGCTCATCTCGATATTCTCGCCCGGCATGACGTACTCGCCGAATTTCGTGGCGCTGCAAGGGACCAACTTCATCGCGCTCGCGGTCATGGCGGTGATCGCGGCCAATCGGCTGCTGACGCCAACCTGGCGGGGGCGGGTCGGGGGAGTGGTGCTGACAGTGCTCATCGCGCTGGCGGCAACCGCGTTCTACACGCTGATCGGGGCGGCCAAGGAGGGGCTGACCTCGGCGATGGTCTATTTCCGTGAATTCACCTCGCCGGCCTTCGCGATCCTGGTCGGGCTCGATGTCGGGCGGAGATGGGGGTACCGCACGGTGGGCCTATGCCTGCTGATCGGCGCCGCGCTCGCCATCGTCGTCGGCGTGATCGAATACTGTGTCCCGATCGAGTATTACAGCCTGACGAACGCCGTCGCATTCATGCAGCTGAAATGGTCGGCGCAGCCGCAGGGGAACACGTTCTACGTCCCAGAGGACATCGTGAAGCACTACACCGGGGCGTTCTTCAACGTCACCGGCGCCAGCACCGGGGTTGGCAGCCTCACCAGCTTCCGCTTCGGCGGGCCGATCGAGAACCCGATCAGCTATGCGTACGTCCTCGCGGTGATCGGGTTGGTGGGCGTGAGCCTGCGCCGGAGCGGCTGGCTCCTGGCCGTGTTGCCCCTGCTCATCCTGATCGGCGTAAAGGGGGCCTTGCTGCTCGTCGCGTTCAGCTTCGTGCTCTGGGTGATTTGGCAGGCCGGGCGGAGCAAACCCCTCCTGGTGGCGAGCGGGGTGGCGCTGGCGGTCGCCTACACGGGCTATGGCATTGTTACCGGGCTGTCGAGCAATGACTTCCACGTAATCGGGTTTCTGGGTGGCGTGCATGGGCTGCTTGCCAATCCGATCGGCCATGGGATCGGCGTCGGCGGCAACCTGTCGGCCAATGCCAATGCCGGGTTCAAGTGGACTGGCGAGGGCGGCTTCACCAGCGCCGGCGCCGACTTCGCCGTCGAGAGTGCCGTCGGCGTGCTAATCTATCAAATGGGACTGGCCTCGATCGCCGTCTTCGCCATGTTCGTGGCGCTGTTGCGGGCAGCACCGATCGGGCTCGCGGTGATCCGCAACGGGCGGGCGCGGATGACGACTCGCCGTCAGGACGTGCTGTTTCTGGCGATGGCAATGGTCGTGGTCAACGGCATCTTCCAGGAGGAGGCGTACGCACCCTACGCCGCCGGGCTGTTGGCCTTGCTCTGTGGAATCGTGATCGCCAACGGCACGCGGCCATCGCTGATCCGTTCGCCGGTATCGCGCCGCTTGGCCTGACAGATGGCGCGCGCGTGGGCATTCGGTTGGCTGCTTGCCGTGCTGATCAGCGCGGGTTCCGTCCACGCCGAGGTCTCAGCCGATCGGCTGCGTACGCTCTCGCGCGGCGTGAACCTGACCACGGCGATGGACCAGCGCCCGCTCGCGCGGGTGCAGGCCGACCTCGCGGGAATACGCCGGGCTGGCTTTCGGCATATTCGCATCTTTGTCGATCCGGACAGGTTGGCGGGTGACGCGAACCGGCAGTATGCCCCGTATCGCCAACGTCTCGACGCGGTCGTGCGATCCGCGATCGGCGATGGCCTCGGCGTGATCCTATGCATGGCCCCGCGCGAGACTTGGACCGACACATCCCCGGAAGCCGTCGAGCGGCTTTGGGTGCAGGCCTGGACCGACCTGTCGCGCCATTTCGCGGCAACGGCGCCTGACAAGTTGTTCTTCGAGCTTGCCAACGAGCCCGGGTTCTCCGACGGGACGCGGTGGGCACGCATCCAGGAGACTTTGCGGCGTGCGGTCCGGGCGCACGCGCCGGCGCATACGCTGCTGCTCACCGCTAGTCCGACATCCACGGCGGCGGCGCTGACCGGCCTCGCGCCGAGCATGGACCAGAACGTCGTCTACGTGTTTCACCTCTACCAGCCCATGGTCTTCACCCATCAGGGCGCCGACTGGCCGGGCGCTGCCGAGTACCACGACTTTGCTGGCCTCACCTATCCACCGGATGCGGAGAACATCGCCGAAATCGCCAGGCACGCCGATCCGGCCCGTCTGGAACGCTATGCGCGGATCGGGGGAGAAATGATGGCGCGGGAGGTCGGGGACGTGGCGGCGTGGGCCGGCGCGCACCACGTGCCGGTCTCGGTCACTGAGTTCGGCGTTTTCCGACGCGCCCCGCCAGCCTCGCGGGCAGCATGGCTGGGCGAGGCCCGGCATCGGCTCGAAGCAGCCTCATTCGGCTGGACGCTGTGGGAGTACGAGGGTGGATTCGGCATCAAGCCGGAACTGGCGCGTGGCTGCGGCCCGATTCCCGCCGCGCTCGGTCTCTGCCGAGAAACAGGCTGACATCATGAGTAAACGTCGCGCGATTTGACGTGACTTTGTGCGACTTTTTCAGCATTATCCTTTCGTCTAGGCGCCGTCCGGCGCGGCCCTGCCTGAGTGGTTGAAGTCGGTTCGGCTGGCAGTCTTAGCCGCATGGAGGATTCGTTGTCCCGCACCCCGATGGTCAGCGTGACGTCATTCGGCGCGACACAATGATCCGGTTCGAGGTCGTGCGCGACGCGACGCGCTTCCAAGAGATTGAGGCCGCTTGGCTGGATTTGTGGCGCCGCAGCGGCGCGGGCATATTCCAGCACCATGGCTGGATCGCGGCCTGGTGGCATAGTTGCACGGGCAACGTCTATCGCCTGCGCATCGGCCTGGCATGGCAGGACCAGGAATTGGTCGCGGTCCTGCCGCTCGCCATCCGCTCATGGCGGGGTCTGCGGCTGCTGGAATGGGCGGCGCAGTCATTCAGCGACTACTGTGACATCATCGGATCTCCGGCCGTGCTCGAAGAGCTTTGGGGCGCGGTTGCCGCCGCGGGGGGGTTCGACATGGTCCGGCTCAAGAACATCGCGCCCGAGGCGCGGGTGCTTACCGCCTTGCGTCAGCTCGGACTTCGCGAGGCGGCGGAGCGCCATCCGCACGACCTCTGCCTGCGCGTCACGTCGCAATGGGCGAACGGCGAGGCCTGGTTCCGCAGCCTCAACAAGAAAAAGCGCAACAATCACACGCGGGGCGCTCGCATTCTCGCTGAGTTCGGGGACGTGGCGCATCGTCAGTACACCCCGGGCGAACCGCTCCAGCCCGTGCTGGACCGGCTGATGGCGCTCAAGCGCGACTGGCTCCGCGCCAACAGGCTGACCTCGCCATTGCTGGATAATAACGTTGATGTGTTGCCGCGACTGGTGCAGGCACTCTCGAAAATTGGTAGTCTGCGCATATTCACGATCGAATGCAGCGGCGAAGTCGTTGCTGGATCAGTGAATGTCGTGCAGAAAGACAAGATGATGGCCTTCTTTTCAGCCTACGACCCGAAATACGACCGGGCGTCTCCTGGCATCAGCTTGATGACCGAGTACACACGCTGGGCATTCGATCAAGGCATCGCCGTCGTGGACTATCTCCGGGGTGGCGAGCCCTACAAGTTCGAATTCGCGAACGCGGCGGTCGAGCTGACATCGGTGGTCGAGGGCTGGACGTTCCGGGGCAAGGCGCTGCTGGCGGGGGTGGCGGCGCTTGCCGCGGCCCGACGAACGCTTGCGCGCCTGCGTTCCGGCGCCACCGGGCCGGCGGCCGTCCCGGCCTATGGCGGCGCCTATCTGACGCAGAGCGGGATGTCCCGCATCCGCTGAGTGTTCCCGCTTGCATCGAACGATGGTGACAAGCCGGTTCAGGTACCAGAGCATCTCGTGGCAAGGAGGGACGACATTGGTTGATGGGGTGGTCATCGGCGCAGCGTGCCTATCGGTGAACACAGCGGACGGCGCGCTCTCGCGCCGGAGGGAGAGCCGTCGCCTCCTAGGTGCCGGCCTGAACCGATGAGCGCCGTACAGGGCCTGGCACTCCGGGAGCGGGTGACGGAGCGTGCCGCTCCGCCCACCGTGGTATTGCTGTCCCACTGGGGGCGGAGCGGCTACAACGTCCTGCGCGCGCTCAACGCGATGGGCGCGAAGACCTTCCTGATCCATGACCAGCGCTCGGCCTCGCTGCGGCTCTCGCGCTGCTGCAAAGTGGTGCATTCGGCCGCCGAGATCACGCAGGCCGACCCGGCGACGGTGGCGCGGATCATCAACGATCTGCATAAATCGGTCGGCCTCGACAGTGTGATCGCGAGCGATGTCGAGAGCCTGACCCTGCTCGCCAGGATCAAACCCGATTTGCAGGCCCCGGTCTTCCCCATTGCCGAAATCGATACGCTGCTGACCCTCAACAACAAGTGGGAGTTCTACAAGCTGTGCGCCGCGCACGGCGTCGCGGTGCCGAAGACACTCTTCTTCAACGACAAGGCGACGATCGATCCCCACGTCGTCTCGGCCGAGCTGGGATTCCCGGTGGTCGTCAAGCCGGTCGCGGGCTATGGGCAGCGCGGGATCCTGGTCTTGACCGACGAGAACGACCTGCAAGCACGGCTGCTGCGCGACCCGTCCTATGCGTATGGCGGGGTGGTGATCCAGGAATTCATCGAAGGGTGCGACTGGGCGCTCAGCGTCTTCGCCCGCCAGGGCCGGATCGAACATTGGACAGCCTGGGCCTGTCCGGGACAGCTGGAGTCCGGGTACGGCGTCGGGCGCTTCCTTACCACGACGTTCTGCGACCGCCGGGATCTGATGGAGATGGGCGAGAAGATCATCGCCGCCACCAATTTCTCCGGGGTTGCCAATTTCGATGCGCGCCTCGATGCGCGCTCCAACACGATGAAGATGTTCGAATGCAACCCGCGCTTCTTCAACCGCATGTTGGCGGCCCGGTTCTGCGGACTCGATTTCGTCCGGGCCGGCTTGTCCCGCTACGAGGGCGGCCCGCGGATCTCGCTTGACCAGAAGCAATACTATCCGTGGCAGGAATTGTTCTCAGCGCGCGGCGTGCGGCGGCTGATGAACGGGGAATGGAAGGCTTCGCTGCTCGCGCGGGACGTTTTCGAGTTGCTGCTCGACCCGCTGCCGCCGATTGTGCGAAAACTCACCCATGAGGATGCCCGCACCTGAGCTGCACACCCCAGGGCGACGCACGAAAGGGATGCCTCCGTGATTCCGAAGCGACTGCATTACGTCTGGGTGGGCGGCCCCCTTCCCGAACTGCAACGCAACTATATCGAGAGCTGGCGGCGCACCAATCCGGACTACGAGATCGTCGCCTGGAGCGAAGCCAACATCGACTTCTCCGTTCCCATGATACGAACGGCCTTTCAGGAGCGGAAATGGGCCAAGGTCGCCGATATCGTGCGGCTCATGGCCGTCGCCGAGCAAGGCGGGATTTACCTCGATACCGATTTCGAGGTTTTGAGGTCGCTCGAACCCGTCCGCCGCCATGCCTGCTTCTTCGCCTTCCAAGAGCCGAATGCCTCGCCCGATTGGGTCGCCAACGGCATCTTCGGTGCCGAGCCAGGCCATCGTTTCATCCGCAAGGCGCTCGAGCGGCTGTTGAGCAAGCGGCGTGTGCCGCTCGGCCTGGAACGGCCCACCTCGTTCGGTCCAAAGCTGATCACTCGGCTGCTGCGAGAGGAAGGCTTGGCAACATATTCGCCCGAGGGCGTGCAGATCGGCGACGTGTTCATCTATCCGACTCCGGTGTTCTTCCCATTCACCTGGCGAGAGCGGTTCGACCCGAGCTGCATCGGGGAGGCGACGCTTGCCGTGCATTTCTGGGAGAAATCCTGGGACCGGGACGTGCCCCTGCCATTGCGCCTGGCCCGCTCGGCGCGCTCCCTCGTGCGCAGCCATCTGGCATGAGTCGGTTCGAGCCGGCCGGCATCGGCAAGGGCATCTACCGCGAGGAATGGAATCTCGGCGTTGTCGAGCAGCCGGCCGAGGACATCGTGCGGCGTGGCATCGTCACCCAAGTCCGGTGGCTGCCCGCGCTCAGGCCGTGGAAGATGCTCGCCGACCCATGGTGCCATGGTCTCCCCGACGGGCGGCTCGTGATCCTCGCCGAGCGGCTGGATTATCGGATAGGCCGCGGTGAAATCTGGGCGGCGGTGATCCGCGCGGGCGAAGACATCACGCGCGCGACATTCGTCCCCTGGATGAGGGCCGCCTGCCATCTCTCTTATCCGGTCCTGGGCCGCGACGAGGGCGGCCGCCTTTTCCTGCTCGTCGAGAGCTGGGAGGCGCAGGGCCTCTATCTCTGGCGGGAGCGCCCCGGACTGCCGGGCCGCCTGCATGGCCCTGTTGGGCCGCTCGTCCCCGGCCCGGCGATCGATGCGACCATCTGGCGCGGCGAGGATCGCTGGTGGCTGTTCTGCACGTTCAAGGATGACGCGCCGAATGCGCGACTTCACCTTTTCCATGCCGAGGAGTTGGAGGGGCCTTGGACGGCCCATGCCGGCAACCCGGTCAAGGACGACATCACCTCCAGCCGCCCCGCCGGGCCGCTGTTCTGGTGCGATGGGCAGCTCATCCGCCCCGCCCAGGATTGTTCCGAAACCTATGGCGGCGGTGTGACGCTGAACGCGATCACCAGGCTGGACCGGGAGGGGTTCAGTGAAACCAAGCTCCGCGTGCTTCAGCCGGTCGATCAGGAGTACCCGCACGGTTTGCACACGCTGTCTCCGGCCGGGGATGTGACGATCATCGATGGCAAGAGATGGGCGGCCCAGGCGCTCGATATCCCAAGGCGGCTGGTCGTGGGCGTGGGTGGGAAGCTGCGGCAGCGTATGCCGGCGCGCTTGCCGAAGGTGCTGCCCCCGCTCGGCGGATAACGCGTCGCGACGCATCGCCTCGGGCCGACAGCCCGATCCCGGCGGGCGGCCAAA
>DATFDN010000024.1:0-11991 GCA_035252035.1 Acetobacteraceae bacterium
GCCAACAGCGAGCCGGGGATTCGCCTCGCCGAGGCGATCGTGGAGGCGGTGCCGTGCGCGGAGATGGTGCGGTTCGTCAGCTCCGGCACCGAGGCCGACGCCTACGCGATGCGCCTCGCGCGCGCCTTCCGGGGCCGCGACAAGATCTTGAAGTTCGAGGGCGGCTACCACGGCATGAGCGATTACAGCCTGATGTCGCTCGCCCCGAAGCGCCCCGGCAATTTCCCCCGCCCGGTGCCGGACAGCCCCGGCATCCCGCGCGGCGCGGCCGAGGACATGCTCATCGCGCCCTTCAACGACGCCGAGGCGGCGGTGGCCCTGATCGAGGCGCACAAGGACGAGCTGGGCGGCGTGATCCTGGAGCCGTTCCAGCGGCTGCTCGCGCCGAGGCCGGGCTTCCTCCAGGCGCTGCGCCGGGCCACCGAGGCGCACGGCATTCCGCTGATCTTCGATGAGATCGTGACCGGGTTCCGCTTCGCCTATGGCGGCGCGCAGGAATACTACGGCGTGACACCGGACATCTGCACGCTAGGCAAGATCATCGGCGGCGGCTTCCCCCTCGCCGCCATCGCCGGCCGCGCTGACATCATGCGCCTGTTCGATAAGGGCGCGGTGGGGGAGGACCGTTACTTGTTCCAGGTGGGCACGCTATCGGGCAACCCGGTCGCCGCCGTCGCCGGGCTGAAGTGCCTGGAGATCCTGCGCCGCGCCGGCGTTTACGAACGGGTCTTCGCGACCGGTCAGGCGATCATGGACGGCGCCTCCGCGCTGTTGGCCGAGGCCGGGCTGGCCGGACAGGTGATCGGCGCGCCGGTGATGTTCGACGTGATCTTTGCTGAAGGCGAGATATCCGATTACCGCGCCACGCTGCGCGGCGACGCGGCCCGGATGCGCCGCTTCAACGAAGCGGTGCGGGCCAACGGCGTTCTGAAGAGCGACAGCAAGTGCTATGTCGGCCTGTGCCATGATGAGACCGATACGCGGGCCGTTTTGGCGGCTTTTCAAGCGGGTGTGGCGGCGGTGGCGGACGGGGGGTAGCACCCCATTTTGGGGCGGCCCGAGTTGAATCGAGCGAATTACTTGTCCAGCCGGCCGCGGCGGCGCATTGCGATGGTGCCGAGGCCGAGCAGACCGGCGCCGAACAGTGTCATGGAGGCGGGCTCGGGCACTGGCTCCTTGATGAGAGTGAAGTTGGCGGACACCGTTCCCGCGTCGCTGGTGCCGTTGGCGTTGGCGAAGTAGGACGGACCCATATCGATGTCCAGCATCGAGCCATCCGAAAAGGCGACATTCAGATCGTTCTTGTCCCAGTTCAGGACGCCGGCGGAAGAGAAATGACCCCAAAAATCGGCGGTAATTTCCGTCACGTCGCCATTCACGGAATAGACATTGCTGACCGGCTTCGTGAACGTGAACGTGCCCTTGATCTCGTCGGTGGCGATGCTGCCCCAGGATGAGTGGTTCGGGTCCGTGGTGAAATAGTTCGCCAGGGTGATGTCCTTGACTTCCTTGTTCAAGTAGAGCGGGACCGAGAAGCCGCCTGGCGTTGATGTCACGTTCAGGAGGTTGTTGTGGGGGTTGGAAATATCGGTGATCGAGAAGCTGCCCGCGTAGGTGATGGGATCGGCCAGCGCGGTGCCGCTTGCAGCCATTAGGGCAAGTGCCGCGGCCGCGGCGGGGAGGAAACGAGGCATGTCGAAGCTCCTGTCCACGCGGCCGCTTGGTACGGCCGGTGTCTAAAAATTAAGACAATCCTAATCATTAATCAACAGTTAAAATTCCGGAACGGCTCGACCCGCCGTTCACGATTTGTTTCTTTACAGGAAAGGGGTCTCTGGTTCAATGCCCATCATGATGCGCCCGACCGCCTCGAAGTTCGCCATGCGCGCCTGGATCTGCTGCGACACGGTATGGATGTCGCGGAACCGCCGTTCGAAGGGGCTGCCGGCGAAGATCGCGTCCGTGCCAGCGGCGCGATAGGTCCAATCGGCGGCTTCGATCGCGCACTGGATGGCATGGGTCGCGGCCAGGCGCAGCCGCGCGCGATCCGGCACCGCGATTGGGGCGCACGGCGCCGGATCGGACCAGATCTCCTCAAGCGTCGCCAGCAAGTAGGCGCGCGCCGCGCCGAGCCGCGCCTCCACCTGGGCGAACTCCATCTGAACGGCCGGGCTGCGGGCGAGGGACACACCGAGGGCGCGCGGCGTCTTGCGCGTGGCGAGCGTGAGGAAAGCCTCCATCATCCCTCGCGCGATCCCGAGCGCGGTGCCGGCCGCGCCCACCGTGTAGAGGCCCTGCTGGGGAAAGGCGTAGAGCCGCCCGCGCTCGCGGGCCAGTGCCGGGTCTTCCCGCGTCCCGCTATAGGCTTCGGGCACGTACACGTCATCGAGGGCATAGGAGCCGCTCGACGTGCCGCGCAGGCCGATGACGTTCCAATCGTCGATCAGCCGGGCCTTCTCGGCGGGAAAGAGCAGCGTGCGGACAGTGGGGCGCCCCGCCGCGTTCAGGCGCAGCGACCCATCCGGCTCCTCGACCGTGCAATGCGCGCCCATCCAGGTCGCGTGCCGGCACCCGCTGGCGTATCCCCAGCGTCCACTCACCCGGTAGCCGCCTGGAACCCCGCGCGCGCGATCGAGCCCTGGTGGTCCCCAGGCGATGGCGGCGCGCGGGTCGGCGAAGATCGCGCGCGCCGCCGCCGGATCGAGATAGGCGGTGATCAGGGCGGCGCTATTGGCGACGAACATGCACCATGCCACCGATCCGTCGTGGCGCCCGATTTCCTCCACCGCGCGCAGATACGGACCCGGCTCGGTCTCCTCGCCTCCCGCCGAGCGCGGGAGCAACAGTCGGAACAGCCGCGCCTCGTGCAGCGCATCCAGCAGGTCAGGCGAGAGCCGTTGCTCGCGCTCGATCGCATCCGATGCCTCGGCGACGAGCGGGCCGAGCGCACGGGCGCGCGCGAGGGGATCGGCCGAGGGCTGAGTACGGGTTGTCTGGCAAAAGTCTGGTACCGGCATCGCGTGTGCTCCGCCTGGGCTCTCCAAGCCTTCCAGCGCTTGGCGCCAGAGCGGTCACGGTGGTATGCCCGAACTATTCCCGTCAATGCCGTGCAGCCTGCGAGTCGGTGATGACGGCTGGCCAAGGGGCGACGACGGAATGCTTCACCATCGGATGCGAGGCCGCGCGCGCGGTCTGACGCTGATCTCCGGACTCATTGCGCTCGCGTTCGGGATTTATGTCATGGTCACGACCTGCGTCGGGATCGTGCTCAACTACTCGCCCGTCCCATTCTACGACCAGTGGGACGGCTACATAGGGAAATACGCGCAGCTTGAGCTCGACTTCTGGAGCGCGCTGTGGGCGCCTCACAACGAGCATCGGCAAGTCCTGGCGCGTTTGGTATTCTTCCCTGATGTCCGGTGGTTCGGCGGGATCGACCTGTTGTCGATCTCCGCCAACCTATTGCTCTGTTCCCTGCTCGTCGCGCTGATCCTCTCGATAACGTACCGGATGCTGGAGAGGGACACCGCGGTCCGCCTATTCCTGACGGGAACCGTCGTGGCGTTCGGGTTTTCCTGGATTCAATGGGAAAACTTCACGCGCGGATTTCAAATTCCGTTCTTCGCGGTCTGCCTGTTCGGACTGCTCAGCTTTCACGCTCTGGTCGTTTGCAAGCAGCGGCGTGATTCGCGGGTGTGGCTTGGAGTCTCGATCGTCTCGGGCATAGGGGCAGCCCTGTCGATGGCGAATGGGCTGCTGATCCTCCCTCTGGCCAGCTTGCTCGCGGCGCTGCTCCGATTGCCCTTGCGGCACGTTTTTCTGACCGCCGCGGTCGCGCTCGCGGCATGGTTCATATACCTCCACCACGTACCGGGCGTTCAAGGCCCGCTGTCGCAGGAGGCTCCCCTTACGTCGCTCCTGCATCATCCCAGGGACTCGCTCGCCTTCGTCCTCTTATATCTGGGCTCCCCGATCGCGGGCGTTGCCGGGGACATCCACAGGACATCGTGGTGGCCCGTCGAGGCAATGTTCGGGATGCTCACCGCGCTCGGTGCGCTCGCCGGGTTTGCGATCATGCTCATCCGAGGGGAGCGGGTTCAAGCTCCGCAATTCTGGATGATGGCGGTCGCGGCTTGCGGCAGCGCCGTGGTCACGGCCGGGGGCCGATTGTCGCTCGGCCTCGCGGGGGCGCTGATCTCCCGGTACACGACCCAGGCCCTGCTCGCCTGGATTGCCCTGCTGCTGTTCTCCGTGGTGAATCTGCCGAAGGCGAGGCGGGCTCTCCCGTTTCTCCTATGCGCCTTAGCGCTGATCGGGATAGGGGTGGCGCAGACCGAGGCGCTGCGGCCCGACCGGACCGCCGCCTTCATTCAAAAGACCGCCGGACTGGCCCTCCGGAACGCGGTCTATGACGAGCGATACATTTCGCCTCTTTATCCGGACCCGGCGCATTTGGTTGCGATGGCGCGGCGGGCGCAGAGCCAAGGTCTCGGCATGTTTGGCCGTGACGTGCCCGGCTTTGACGACCCGCCCGCGCGTGTGCAGGCGGACGGGACTTGTCCCGGACACATCGACGCGCTCCGGGCGGCTGACACACCGGGGAAGCTGGTCTTGGAGGGCTGGGCCTGGGATCCGGTGCATCGGGCCGTGCCGAAGGGCATCGCGGTCATCGACGCGGCGGGGAAGACCCTTGGGACCGGGATTTTCGGGCGGAGCCGGCGGGACGTTCAGGAGGCGCTGCGAATTCCGGAGCGGCGCACGGGTTGGATCGCCTTCGCGGATGCCACGCCGGGGCCGGTCCGCGTGCTCGCCAAGACCGCGCCGGGCCGCTACTGCGCCATCGGCGAGGCGTCCGCCGTGCCGGCCAAGTAGCCGGCGAGGGCTGTGCCGATGCGGGCGATGACCGAGGTCCAGTCGCCCGCGCGCTCCTGGCGGAACAGGCGCAGGGTGCGGTACCACGGCGTATCGTCGCGCCCCAGCATCCAGCGCCAGTCTGGGGCATAGGGCAGCATCACCCAGGCCAGCTTGCCGAGCGCGCCGGCCAGATGGGCGACGGATGTGTCCACGCAGAGCACGAGATCGAGTGCCGCGACCGCCGCCGCCGTCGCGGCATAGTCGGTGAGGCGCGGCGAGAGGTCGTGAAAGCCGTACAGCGCCGCCTCCGGCGCGCGCGGACCGACTTGCAGGCTGATCAGTCGCGTGCCAGTCTCCGCGGCTAGACGGGCAACCGCCGGCGAGGGCAGCGAACGGCGCTGGTCGTTCGAGTGCGCCGGGTTCCCCGCCCAGACGATCCCAATGCGCCGGCCTTTTGGCAGCTCGGCCGCGAGGCGCGCGACCGCCGCCGGATCGGCGCTGAGCCAGCCAGATGGGGCGGGGATTGTCGCGGGCGTGGTGGCGAAGACGCGCGGCAGGCTCATTTGGTCGATCCAGCAATCGTGGGCGGGCAGCGGCTGGGACTTGTCCACGGCCGCGTGTAGTCCCGGCGTGTGGCGCAGCAGCGGGATCAGCCGCCGGTCGCAGGCCAGGCTCACCCGCGCGCCCCGCGCGGCGATCAGCGCCATGTAGCGGCTGAGCTGGATGGTGTCGCCCAAGCCCTGCTCGGCCTGCACCAGCACGTGCTGGCCATCCACGGCCTCGCCATTCCACACGGGGCCAGGCAGGTCGATGAAGTCGCGCCGGAACCGGTCGTGGCGCTTGCGCCACTCGTACTCGCGAAAGCCCGTCTCGTAGTCCCCGGCCAGCAGGGCGGCGGTGGCGAGGTTCCAATGCGCTTGGGCGAAGTCAGGGGCGTGCGCGATGGCCGCCTCGCAAGCCGCGCGCGCCTCATCCAGCCGGCCGAGCGAGGTCAGCACGAAGCCCAGGCTGGCATGGGCCTGGATCAGGCCGGGAGCGAGGCGGAGCGCGGCGCGAATGTGCCGCTCCGCTTCCTCCAGCCGGTCGAGGTCGGCCGCGGCATTGCCCAGGTTGAGCCAGGATGGCGCGTGTCCCGGATCGAGCGCGACGGCGCGTGCCAGCGCGGCGGCGGCCTCTTCCGGCCGCCTTGCGGCATTGAGCGCGGTGCCGCGCACGAAATGCAGCTCGGCCGAGTCCGGAAGCATGGCGAGACCCGTCTCGGCTGCGGTCAGGGCTTGATCGGGTCGCCCGGCCGCGAGCAGCGCGCGCGCGAGGCTGATGCGCGCTCCGTGGTGCGCTGGATCGCGCGCGGCCGCCTGCGCGAACATCTGGGCGGCCGCCTCCGGCCGATTTTCGTCCAGCAGCAATAAACCTGACAGGAACAACGCCCTGGGCTGGCCCGGCTCGGCAGCGAGCACCGCCTGGCAGATCGCGGCGGCCTCGGCCCGCCGGCCGGCTCGGTGGTGCTGAACGGCCTCAAGCAAGGCAGCAATGGTGCTGTGCATGGACCGAGCATGGCCCACGCCGGATCAAGGAATGGTAAACCGCGGCTACGCGCTCCGCCGCAGTAGCGAGCGCCGCCCTTCCAGGAAATCCTGCACCGCGCCCGCCAGATGGTCGCACTCCGCCCCATCGATCGGCAGGCTGAGGGACATCATGCCGCGCCGCGCGAGCCAGATGCCGCGCGCCAGCATGTCGAAGAAGAACAGCTCTTTCAGTTTGGCATCCCCTCGCGCCGCATCCTCGGGCGACTCGATCGGGCCGCGCAGCGTATGCACGGCCAGCATGGAGCCGATGCCGGTGAACTGCATCGGGGCGTCGGCCGCCGCGCACAGGGCATTCAGCCGCGCGCGCAGCGCCTCGCCGCGCGCGTTGAGCGCGAGGCACGCCGCCTCGGTATAGACCTCGGTGATGCCGACCAGACCGGCGGACATGGTGAGCACGTTGTTGTTGAACGTCCCGGCATGGGGCAGGGCGTCGGGGCGGCGCGGATCGAATAGATCCATCACGTCGGCGCGTCCACCAAAGGCGCCGAAGGACATGCCGCCACCCACGTATTTGCCAAGCGTCGTGAGATCGGCCCCTACGCCGTGGGCCGGGCCGAGCCCGCCCGGGGCGAGGCGCGAGGTCATCACTTCGTCCAGCACGAGCAGCGCCCCGACGCGCGTGGCGGCGTCGCGCAGCGCGCGCAGAAATTCGGGCTTGGCCGGGATGCAGCCGCCGCCACCCATCATCGGCTCCAGGATGATGGCGGCAAGTGCCGCGCCGTGGCGCTCGATCAGCGCCAGCGTGGCATCGGTGTCGTTGAACGGCGCCAGCACGACATCGAACGGCGCGTTGATCCTGTTGCCGCCGCCGGCGAAGGTGAGCACCGCGCCGTGATAGGCCCCTGTGAAGGCAAGGATGCGCCGCCGCCCGGTGAACGCGCAGGCGGCGGAGAGCGCCATCAGGTTCGCCTCGGTGCCTGAGTTGGTGAAGCGCACCCGGGCGAGGCCGAAACGCTGGGCGACGGCGTGGGCGAAGCGGGCCTCCAGTGCGTTGTGCGCTCCGTAGTTGATCCCGCCGCTCAGCGCCTTCTGCACGGCGATACGGATGGCGGGGTGGGAGTGGCCGTAGATGCCGGCCGTGAACTCGCCGAGGAAGTCGATGTAATCGGCGCCATCGAGATCGCGCAGCCGGCATCCGTCGCCGCGCGCCATGGCGAGCGGGAACGGATCGTAGTGCAGCACCGTCCGCGTGTTCCCGCCGGGCATGGCGGTTAGAGCCTCCTGGTAGCGGGCGAGGCTTTTGGGATTACGGATCGCATAGTCCTGCTTCGCCTCGGCCAGCGCCGCGTCGAGATCAGTGTTGTGTAGCGCGTCGTCTTCCATCGCGGCCTCCGTTCATACCCGGCGCCAGTGTGGGGCGGGCAGTGGTGGGGCGGCAACCGGTAGGTTGTCCGGCGCGGCGTTCCGCGCTCCACCCAGGTCGTGTCACAGCCCCGCCCGGTCCCTCGTCTGTGGCGTGAGGCGCGGATCAGCGCCGGGGATGAAAAGGAGCAAGTCATGCAGCCACGACTGAATCCAATGGAAGCGGCCCCCGATGCGATGCGGGCAATGCGGGCGCTGGAAGATCACGTGAAGAACTGCGGGCTGGAGCCAACCCTAATGAACTTGGTGAAGATGCGCGCCTCGCAGATCAATGGCTGTGTCTTCTGTCTCGACATGCACAGCCGCGATGCCCGCGCCCGTGGTGAAACCGAGCAGCGGCTGTATCTGCTGGATGCGTGGCGGGAGGCCATGGTCTATAGCGATCGCGAGCGCGCCGCCCTGGCCTGGACCGAGGCGCTGACGCGGATCGCCGAGACGCACGCGCCAGAGGATACCTATTCCGCTCTTCGTGCGCAGTTTTCCGAGGCCGAGATCGTCAATCTCACCCTATTGATCGCGACGATCAACGGGTGGAATCGCTTGGCGATAGGGTTTCGGTCGCCACACCGGACTTGAGGTGCCGCATGATCCATCATCAGATCAGAAAGCGCCCTGTGGCGATCACCTCATCAAGGACGCCAAGTGACGCAGCTTGTCGGGATTGGAGACGACATAGATTGCGCTGATCCGCTCTTCCGCGATCTCAAAGGCGATGGCTTGCATTGCGCCGTCTGGCTCGATCGCGATAATGCCGGGCAGACCGTTGATCCGCAGTGGGTGGACCATCGCCTCCATTCGGGGCAGCCGGGACTTGCGGGCAAGTCCAGCATACATGCGTAGGATGTGGTCGCGCCCGCGGATCGGGTTGCGTGCTGCCGCCCGGCGCCCGCCGCCATCCGTGTGCAGCACCGCATCCTCGGCCAGCAACCGGGCGAGCGTGGCAGTGTCGCCGTTCTGTACCGCACCCAGAAAGGCCGTGACCAGCCGTTCGCCCTGTTCGGCGGGAATGGTGAAGCGCGGTCGCGCGGCGCGGACATGCGCCCGCGCACGGGCGGCGAGCTGGCGGCAGGCGGCTTCGCTGCGGTCGAGCGTTGTGGCGATCTCGCCGAAGTCCATGTCGAATACGTCGTGCAGCAGGAAGGCCGCGCGCTCCAGCGGAGACAGCCGCTCCAGCGTCAGCATCAGTGCGAAGGACAGATCATCGGCCCATTCGCCTGCCGGAGGAGCGCGCAGCGCCTCGATATCGAGCACAGGCTCCGGCAGCCAGGGGCCGATATAGGTCTCGCGCCGGGCACGGGCGGATTTCAGCCGGTCCAGGCATAGCCGGGCGACGACGCGGCGCAGGAAAGCGCCGGAGTCCCGGACCCCCTCCCGGTCTGCGTGATGCCAACGGAGCCAGGCATCCTGTACCACGTCCTCGGCCTCGGCCACCGAACCGAGCATACGGTAGGCCAGGCCGGTCAGGCGCCGCCGGTGCGGTTCGAAATCCTGCACGGTCCCGTCAGGCATGACACAGCCACTTCAGCCAGCGCGACATTCGCATCTCCTTGCGCAATCTCGGCCAGGACGAGCGGAACGGCCTGGGTGTGACATCCGACGGCCAGCCTGCCCGTCCCCATTTAGGAGCGGGCAAGGCGGGAGCGGAAACCAAAGCGCGCCCATGTTGCCCGCCCGCCGTTCCAGCCCTAAAGCGGGATGCACCCGACACAGGACCGCCCGCATGGACCTTAAGGACCACATCCGGGGCATCCCGGATTTCCCGAAACCTGGCATCTACTTCTATGACATCTCCACCCTGCTCCGGGATGCCGACGCATGGCAGGTGGCGATGGGACGCATGGCCAAGACGGTGCGGGCCTATCAACCCGATTTGCTGGCTGGGGTGGAGAGCCGGGGCTTCCTGATCGCCGCGCCGCTCGCGCTCAAGCTCGGCTGCGGCTTCATCATGCTGCGCAAGCAGGGGAAGCTGCCCGGCGAGACGATCGGGCTGGACTACGCCCTTGAATATGGCAGCGACCGGATCGAGGTGCAGGCCGATGCGGTTGAGCCCGGACAACGGGTGGTTGTTGTAGACGACCTGCTCGCCACTGGTGGGACCATGGCAGCCGGCATTGCGCTGTTGCGCAAGGTCGGCGCCGTGATCCCCGCGGCGGCGGCGCTCATCGAGCTCAGGTTCCTGCGCGGACGCTCGCGGCTCGATGTGCCGTGCGAGGCGTTGGTATCGTACGACTCCTAGACTTGCGGCAGGATCACCGAACCGGCAGGTTGGCTCGCGGGGAGGCCCGTGATGGAGATGCCGCGCGCGCTCTCCGTCACCTGAAACTGGCTTGTGCTCGCGTGCAGGCGGAGTGAGTCCACGACTTGCCCGCCCCGGTAAAGCGAGAGCACATCGTTCCGGTAGCTGTAGCTATCGGCAGTGATGCCGAGGAGGTCGATCATGTTGGTCGGACCGCCTGTGAAGTTGACCAAGCCCTGGAAGAGATCCGGCCGGCCGATGGTGATTCGGTCAAACCCGTCGGAATTCACGGTCTGATGCGCGCCAACGGAATGGAGGAACATGATCCCGGAGAAGGGCCTCGCGGTGAAGCTGCCGGTGCCCACGACATCGGCGTTGATGACGGCGACGCCACCGGCGATGCTGCTATCCCCGCAATTGGCGAAGCGGGCTGTGGCATCGGCCCCGTTCACGGTCACGTTTGGGTCGTGTCCGTCGGCCACGAATGTCCCTTTCAGGACTGAGTAGGGGGCAATGTTCTCCGTGACCCGCGTGCTTGCCAGCGAGTTCGCCTGCTCCCGCACGTGGAGTGTCGCCCTGCCGACGACGTTGAAGATTGCTTCCTGCTCGACGAGGGCCGTGTGCGAGACCAGGGCCGAAAGGGTCGCGTGGCCGGACAGGTTCACCGTCGCCGAATAGGGCTGGAAGGCGCTTGCATTGGCGGGGATCGTGAGCGTGTCGCCCGCCAGATTGCCGCCGTCCAGGGAGGCAACGCCGCTTGCCATGCTTAGAGTGTCTCCAGGAGCCAGCGTGCCGGCGGGAGACCAATCGGCAGCGGTGTAGAGGCTGTCGTTGCTGTTACCGCCAATCCAGGACCGGGCTGTCATCTGGCACCTCGTGCGGGTTTGGACAGGAGCAATCTACAACCAACCAGCGCGTTCCGTTTTGACATAGTTTGCAATTTCGTAAGCTCTCGCTCATATGTGATGAACGTCGAACGAATCGGATTGGTGATGCGAGTCCAGCATGTCCGCCCAGCAGGCTCATCGGGTGCTTTTAACCTTGCAAATTGGTGCCCGAGCATCCCAGTTCAGTGCGATGAACGCTCGTCTCGCCCTCGTTATTTGCTTATTGGCCACACCAATGCTCGCGCAGGCCGTCGAGCCGTCCGGGGCGCCACTCAGCACCGCCACCGGGTCGCGCTCCGGCACGCTCCAGTCGGATGCCGCCGTGATTCAGCGGGTCCAGGAGTACCTGAATGGGCTGCGCACGCTGACAGCGCGCTTTACCCAGATCGCTCCGAATGGCGCCGTGACGCATGGGACGGCGTGGCTGGAGCGGCCGGGGCGGATGCGCTTCCAGTATGATCCGCCCACGCCGTACCTGCTGGTCGCCGGTCATGGCTTCGTTTTGTTCAGCGATACCAAGCTCGGCCAGACGAGCAACATTCCGATTGGCCAGACCCCGCTCGGCATCCTGCTTGCCCCGCACATCGACCTGATGGGCGGCGAGCTGCGCGTGACCGGCATCCGCCGCCTGCCGGGCGAGCTTCAGCTCACCCTGGTCCGCAGCGGCAATCCCGGCGAGGGCAGCCTCACGCTGACCTTCGCCACCGATCCGCTGACCCTTCGCCAGTGGACCGTAACCGATGCCCAGCAGCAGCGCACCACCGTCACGCTGAGCGATATACGGACGGGCGGCACGTTCGACCCGGCCCTGTTCGAGCCGAACGCGCCGTCCGTGAACCCCTCGCGCGGCGGTGGGGCGGGATAGGATGCCGTAATGCTTGTGACTTGCTCTTGCCACACTTATTCTTGAACATTCCGCATTGGCAGGGAATCGACACGGACGTGAAGCCACTGATCGGAATTAGCTGCTGCACCAAGCAGTTCGGGGTGTTCGGGATGCCGAACCACGCCGCCTCCGATACATATATTCGTGCGACCGATGCGGTCGTGCGCGGCGTCCCGGTGC